>NZ_BAABKK010000011.1:0-208245 GCF_039543785.1 Arthrobacter gyeryongensis | reverse complement strand
AGGCCCGGTACCCATCGAAGCCATCGAACCCACCGAGTTCCTCCGCGCAGTGCTCCACACCTTCTAAACCAACGAGAGCACAAAGAGCGCAGCGCGGGGTCCATTCGGGCTCCGCGCTGCGCTAAGGGCCAAGGCCCGAATTTACAAGAAAGAACTCACGCCCATGACCGATTCCAGCAGTCGTCCAGAGTCGCACGGCCCGGACCACCTACACGCAGGCAGCTCGATCGACGATGCTTCGATGGAAACCTACCATGGCCCGGTCAGCGAGGTCCGCGATTTAACCAGTGTGCTGAGCCAGGAACTTGCCAAGGCAGGAGTGCCGGTGGATGCTTCGCGGCGGCGGCGTTCAGAGTATTCCTATGATGCTTCTAACTACCGGGTCGAGCCGCTCGCGGTGGCCTTTCCCCGCACTGTTGACGATGTCGTTGCGGCTGTTGCCGCCTGCCGAGCAGCTGGCACCTCAGTTGTCGCCCGAGGGGGAGGGACATCGATGGCGGGGAATGCCATCGGCCCCGGACTCGTGTTGGACTTTTCGCGCCACATGAATCACGTCCTTGCCCTCAACGAGGAGAACCGGACCGTGGACGTCGAGCCTGGCGTTATTCTCGCTACGTTATCCCGCGAGGTTGAGAACGCTACCGGGAGCCGCTGCACATTCGCGCCCGATCCCTCCTCCAAGAACCGTGCCACTGTTGGTGGGGCTATTGGCAACGATGCGTGCGGCAACCACTCCGTGCGTTACGGGCGAACCTCCGACCATGTATCCGAAATTGACCTCGTCACCTCCGATGGGGCGCGGCTGACGGCCACCGAAACGGGACTTCGGGCGACGGACCTCACAGACTCGTATTCTATCGCTCGCGCGGAGGCGCTCTCGGCCTCCTTGGCCAAAGTGGCACAGGAGAACCTGAGCACTTTCCGTCTGGAGTTCGGTTGTATCCCCAGACAGGTTTCCGGATATCACTTGGAGAACCTCCTGCCGGAAAAGAAGTTCAACATTGCGCGCGCCGTCGTCGGGTCTGAGGGAACCTGGGCCATAGTGGTCGGCGCCCGGATGAAACTCGTGCCGAAGCCCGCGGCCGCTCTACTCGTTTGCCTCGGTTACGAGGACGTGGTCGACGCGGCCCGCGACATCCCGACAATTCTGGAATTCTCGCCGGCCGCCGTTGAGGGCACCGATGAGGCCATCGTGGACACCATGCGCCGCCGCCGGGGACCGGATTCAGTTTTGGGATTGCCCGAGGGGCGGGCTTGGCTCTTTGTGGACCTCGACGGCGACGACCTGGAGTCGGTGCGCGCCCAAGCCGACCAACTGCTCACGCAGCTCGCCGGAAACGGGCGGCTCGTCCAAGGCCGCGCCGCCGCGGACCCCGCCGAACGTGCGTCTCTGTGGCGTGTCAGGGAAGACGGGGCCGGACTGTCTTCCCGACTGGCATCGGGAGGCGAGTCATGGCCGGGTTGGGAGGACTCGGCGGTCGCGCCCGAGCGGCTTGCCGACTACCTCGCAGACCTGCGCGAACTCCTGGCCGAGTACAATCTCACCGGGGTCATGTACGGGCATTTCGGCGCTGGCTGCATGCACGTCCGCATCACCTACGATCTGCGCAGTGAGGAAGGCCGGAAAGTCTTCCGCACGTTCACCAAGCAAGCGGCGGAACTTGTTGTCCGGCACGGCGGATCGCTCTCCGGTGAGCACGGCGATGGCCGTGCCCGATCCGAACTTCTGCCCCTCATGTACTCACCCGAGGTCATGGCAGCGTTTTCTGAATGCCGCAGCCTTTGGGACCCCTTGGGCATTCTGAATCCGGGATCCATGACCGATCCCGACCCCATGGACGCCCATCTCGCCCTTGAGGGGATCCCGAACCGCGAATGGCGCACAAGCTTCGACCTACGCCCGGTCGGCTCATCCGGAACAGACCCTTGGGTGCACGCTGTCCAAGGCTGCATCGGCGTGGGCCGCTGTCGTGCAGACAGCGGCGGTGTGATGTGCCCCAGTTACAAGGCCACCCGCGACGAGAAAGACTCCACTCGCGGACGAGCCCGCGTCCTGCAGGACATGGTTCGCGGCGCGCGCACGGTTGAAGAAGGCTGGAAATCCGAAGAAGTCCGAGAGGTGCTGGACCTGTGTCTGGCCTGCAAGGCATGTTCGACTGACTGCCCAGCTGGGGTGGACATGGCCACCTACAAATCGGAATTCTTCGACCACTACTACCGCGGCCGTTTGCGTCCGCGGGCGCACTTCTCGCTTGGTTGGCTCCCACGCTGGCTCAAGCTCACTGGCCGAATCTCCGGACTCGTCAACGCCGTCCTCGCTACCCCGTTGGGCAAAGTCGCCGCCGTCGCGGGCGGCCTCACCACCAAACGCGCGCTACCGCGGTTCGCCGGCGCGGGTGATTGGCGGCGCGAGGTCGTTGCCGCAGGCGCCCTTGCCGCAGGACTGGCTGACGCCGACGACTCGGTTGTCCTGTTTGTCGATACTTTCACGCGCGGTTTCCGGCCCGAAGTCGCGGGCGCTGCGGCACGGGTCCTGGTGGACGCGGGGCAATCCGTCGAATGCTCGGCGGACGCCTGCTGCGGTCTGACATGGATCTCGACGGGCCAGCTGGGTACCGCAAAGCGGCTGCTATCCAAAGCAGCCGAAGCACTGGATGACGGCACAGAGCGTCCGATCGTCGTCGTCGAGCCAAGCTGCGCAGCTGCCCTCCGGAAGGATCTGCCCGAACTGGTCCACACGGAGCAAGCCAAGCGCGTCGCTGCGCGTGTCCGCAGCTTTGCGGTGTACATCGCTGAGCAGGTGGCCGAAGGATGGACTCCTTCGCCGGCAAAACCGGTCCCCGAAGAGGCCGTGCTCCAAACACACTGTCACGAATATTCCGTCTTCGGATCAGGATCCCAAAAGAAGACGCTCGAGGCGGCTGGCGTTGCAAGTGTTGTCGACGCCAATGGCTGCTGCGGGGTTGCTGGAAATTTCGGCTTCGAAGCAAACCATTATGCGGTCAGCATGCAGGTCGCTGAGAACGCGCTTGCTCCGGCACTCAGGGCCACCGGCGATAGCACCGTCGTCCTGACCGATGGCTTCTCCTGCGCCAGACAGGTAAACCAGCTCGATCCAACGAGGCTTGGCCTGCACCTGGCGCAGGTTCTCGATCCGGGAACGGCAACCAGATCATCCTTTTCGACAAACGATCAGCGCATCAAGGAAACAGAGGAACTCTCATGACCACCAATGTCAGCGACCTCAGCGTCTCGGAGCGAGCACGCGAAGTCATCGCCAAAGTCAGCACCGGCGTCTTCATCGACGGACAGTGGGGCGAAGCAACCTCCGGCGTCCGGTTCGATGTCGTCAACCCTGCAACCGAGGAAGTCATCGCGACCGTTGCCAACGGCGGCCCCGAGGATGCCCAGCGCGCCATCGAAACCGCCGGCCGGGTACAGAAAGACTGGGCGAAGACCAGTCCTCGGGAACGCAGCGAGATCCTGCGCCGCGCCTACGACATCGTCATGGCACGCCAGGACGAACTCGCCCTAATCATGACCACCGAAATGGGCAAGCCGATTGCGGAGGCCAAGGGCGAGATCGCCTATGCGGCTGACTACTTCCGATGGTTCTCCGAAGAAGCCGTCCGCATCGGCGGCGACCACACAACATCAGGCGATGGCAAGACCCGGGTCCTAGTCTCGCGCGAGCCGGTCGGCCCTGTCGTTCTCGTCACCCCGTGGAACTTTCCACTCGCCATGGGCATGCGCAAGATTGGGCCGGCCATCGCCGCCGGCTGCACGATTGTGTTCAAGCCGGCAACACTCACACCGCTCACCTCACTGGCACTCGTGGACATCCTCGTCGAAGCCGGACTCCCCGCCGGTGTCCTCAACGTCGTGTGTACCACAAAGGCCTCCTCCGTCGTCTCGCCGTGGATGTCCAGCGGCATTGCCCGCAAGATCAGCTTCACGGGTTCAACCGAGGTCGGGATCCGCCTGCTCGAGCAGGCAGCCCGGCACGTCATGCGCTCCTCCATGGAGCTCGGTGGCAACGCACCCTTCATCGTCTTCGACGACGCTGACCTGGACCGCGCCGTCGAAGGGGCCGTCGCGGCAAAAATGCGCAACATGGGCGAAGCCTGCACGGCCGCGAACCGCATCTTCGTCCAACGCCCCATCGCCGGGGAATTCGCCCGCCGCCTCGCCGAACGACTGGGCTCCTTGATAGTGGGCGACGGCGCCGAGCCGGGCACCCAAGTTGGGCCGCTCGTAGAAGAAAAGGCTCTGCGAAAGGTCCAGGACCTCGTCAACGATGCCGTTAACAAGGGCGCGAAGGTCGTTACCGGCGGGAACCGGCCAAACCGCCCGGGCTACTTCTACTCACCGACCGTCCTCTCAGACGTCTCACCCGACGCTGACCTCATGACCGAGGAAATCTTCGGACCCGTCGCCCCAATTATCCCGTTCGACACCGAAGATGAGGCCATCCGCATGGCAAATGACACCCCCTTTGGTCTCGTGGGCTACCTGTTCACGCAAGACCTGGACCGAAGCTTCCGCGTAGGGGAAGCCCTCGAAGTCGGCATGGTCGGGCTCAACACCGGCATCGTCGCCAACGCCGCAGCCCCCTTCGGCGGCGTCAAAGCCTCAGGGCTTGGCCGCGAGGGAGGCCGCGTGGGCATTGATGAGTTCCTTGAATACAAATACATGGCCATCCCACGGGTCTAAGTCGCTCTTGGAGGCGAACGGTGCAACCAAATCTCCGGGTTGAAGCGCCACCTGCTGGTGGCGCTCGACCAGGGATTGAGACGTCGCCTGATGCCAAAACTGTCCATTGGGTAGGCCTCATGGACCCCCTTTTTTCGAAAACCCTCAGATCAGTCGTTTGAAAAGTGTCAATCACACTACCTCCGGAAAGGACAACATGACATCCCGTGACGCACGAACACATTTGGGCCTTCTTTCAGTCCTGGCCCCGGGAGACCGCGTAGAAGCGCGCGACAAAGTTGGCCAACATTGGATAGGCACTGTTGAGCTGGTAGCCCCGTCATTGGGCATTGTCTGGATCTGGAGCGATAAAAGCGAAAGAAAAGCTCTCGATGTCCACGACTTCGTGATCCAGAGCTGCTGATGCGGAACAAGCCGGCGTTGGACGCCGTCCTGCTGCTACTGGATTTCCTTGCCTCGTCTATCGTCCTCCCGACGCTATGGGGCGCCTTCTCGTCTGTCGACTGACCGACCAGCTTGGGGGCCATGAGCATCTCTCGTGGGAGAAACCTTCTGGTCATCGCCGGAACTACTGTGGCTTTCTTAACCTTGTCCCTGCCAGCTCGATTGACAGAAAAGACGACCCCAGGCGGTGACCGAAGGGAACTGACTGCAGTACTAGCGCTCTGGTCATGTTGCTAATACCGTCGGCCCACGACGGAAAGCCAAAGCTCTTGTCTGAGTTGACAAGAGCCAGACAGGACTCACACGCCTGATGATCTCAACCTTCGGCTGTGTTCAGGGCGCAGCCGGGGGTCCAGCAACACCATAAACTCCTCGATCCAATCGTTTCCAAAGCGGCTGGCCGGCGCGTGCGAACAGGAAATCTATGCAGTAGGGACCCACGGCTCGATCGACCCTCCGCCAGCGGAGCCAACTAAGAGACATTTTAAGTCCTGGGGCGGCCGGAGGCCCTCCGGCCGCTCCGCAAAGCCGGGTGTGCTGGAACACTAATGAGCATTGACACGACGGATCATTCAGCATATCGTACGAGTGTTCATAAATAAGCTCGCAGCATCTTGGTGTGAGATGCGCAGAATGTATAACAGTTCCGCTCAGCCTGGAGTTTTCACTGCAGCTGAGCAGGCACACAGAGGAGCAGAAATGAAAGTCGGTTACATCGGTTTGGGGCATATGGGTCGCGGAATGGCCCTGAACCTCGTCAAGGCCGGACTTGACGTTACGGTCTTCGATCTTTCCAGTGAAGCGATGGACGTAGTCGTATCAGCCGGAGCAAAGCCCTCGTCAAGCGTCGGAGAGCTCACAAAGTCTGTTGACGTCGTGTTCACGTCGCTTCCAGGCCCGGCTCAGGTCGAGTCCGTAGTTCTCGGTAAGGACGGCGTCCTGGACAACATATCCGCTGGAAAAGTGTTGTTCGAGTTGTCCACGAGTTCGCATGAGCTGGCCTTGCGCATTCACGAGGCTTTTGCCGGCAAAGGAGCCACAATGCTCGACGCACCGGTAAGTGGTGGACCCGCAGGGGCCGAGTCGGGCGACATGGCGTTTTGGGTGGGTGGCGACCGCGAGACCTATGAGAAGTTTCTTCCGGTCTTGAAAGCCATGGGGGATAAGCCCCGGCTTGTGGGGCCTATTGGCGCAGGAACGATCGTCAAGCTGGTCAACAACGTAACTGGGCAGGTTTTTCTGCACGCTATGGGGGAAGCGTTCTCAGTTGCGGTGAAGGCTGGAGTCGATCCGCTTGAGCTCTGGGATGCGCTCCGACTGGGTGTGATCGGTAAGAGCTCTGCGATCAACATGCTCACTAAGCAGTTTCTGCCTGGTAAATTCGACCCGCCGGCCTTCGCACTCAACTTGGCACTTAAGGACGTGAATCTGGCAACTCAACTCGGTCGCGAACTCGGAGTCCCCATGAGACTTGCCAACCTGACCCATGCGGAAATGACCGAAGCTGTCGGCCGAGGCATGGGGGAGAAAGATTGCCGCATCTATCTGACCTTGCAGTTGGAAAGAGCAGGCGTGACAATCGCGGTCGATCCGGACGAACTCGCCGCACGCCAAGCAACTCCCACAACTACTACCGACTAGACATCTGGCTTCGGCGCCCCCTGCTAATGAGGCATGGGGGCGCCACCACATCCCGAAGTATTAGGAAAAGATGCAAACAAACCCCGAAACGGCGAAACTCTACTTTCCGGTGGAGATCCCCGCCGAGCAGAATATGCGCTTTGCGGCGCACTTCTTCCCGGCAACAACCAACCGGCGGCGGGTTCTGCAAGTCCTCATCCATGGCAACTCTTACGACCATCGGTACTGGAACGCAGCTACAGTCAACGGAGAGGACTACTCCTACATCGCCTACATGGCCGACCGTGGATACGACTTGCTCGCTGTCGACCTCCCCGGCGTCGGCGAGAGCGACAAGCCAAATGGACACGCCGTTACACTGAACGCCGTGAGTTCTGCGATCAGCGCCATGGTGTCTTCGCTTAAGAAACCAGACGCGATCCAAGGGCTCTCGTTCGACCACGTCGCTCTCATCGGGCACTCTATGGGAGCAGCCATTGCAATACACGCTGAGGCCCGCGCACCGAGCGCTGACTCGCTCATCGTCACGGCTACCGGTTTTTTTCCTGGCAGGCCGAAGTCGGCATGGGCGCCCGGGGCGAGGGAAGCGCTGCTGGCAGCCCCGTACGCCACCGTCGCCAAGGAAAGCCGCGTCAACTTCTATCATCTGCCCCAGGCCGACCCTCAAGTCGTCTTCCATGACAATGAGACCATGAGATGTTCGACTCCGAGCGGACTGTGGGCTGATTGCATCTCTCTTCAGGATGACCCCAACGCCGGGTTTGCCGAGGTCAGATGTCCGGTGCTCATCCAACTCGGCGAATACGACCCCATCTTGCCGGCCAAATTCATCTACCAGGAACGGGCCATCTACCGGGGCTCCTCTGCCGTTACGGTCCATGCAATTCACGACATCGGTCATTCCTTTAATCTGCATCGAAACAGGCACCAAGGCTGGGAACGCATAAGTGACTACCTGCTCGGGCACGTAGCCTGAATTCTTGCCACAAAGTGCACACGAACCCCTTCGTAGGGTCCCTGGGTGCGCCCCATTAAAGTCTGCGGCCTCTACACCACCGCCCTATCTGCAAAGGAGAGAATCGCGTTGCGAGGAGTACTTATTCGCGGCGAGCGTTAATTGGAGTTGGCACCCCTGCCAGACCCCACGCCCAGTGCCAACGAAGTCATCGTCGAGGTGCACGCCTCGGGCATGTGCGGTTCTGACTTGCACACGTACCGTGGGCCCGTATTGACACCCCCTTAATCGGCGGACACGAGCCAGCCGGTGTCGTTGTCGCGGTCGGAATGAATGTGCCGAAAACGTGGCTCGGGAGGCTTGCCATGGTGCATCACTACATCGGTTGCGAAGTGCGCGATCAATGCCGCTCCGGGTGGATGAAACTCGGCGGGAACGGTGCCAAGGCCATGGGCGCACCCGTTCACGGATCGCACGCGGACTTCATTAGTGTTCCCTTCAGCACGATTCTGCCGATGCCCGAAGAGCTGTCATTTCTAGCCGCCGCAGCCATTAGCTGTGGAACGGGCCCTGCCTGGGGGCTCTGAACCGTTGACAACTGCGCGGAAGCGACACGATCGCCATATTCGGCCAGGGACCCGTCGGCTTCGCCGCCACTCAGCTGGCCACTGCTTTGGGCCCACGAGTGATAGCTTTCGACATCTCCCCGAACGACTTGAACATTCCCGCCAGTTCGGCAGTCTTTCTGACAAGGCCTATGTTGCGCTGATCGCGAGGGCCGGGCTGGCCCTGGCCAACCAGCGTGACGGTGGGAACATCGTCCTGCGGATCGGCAGGCTGGGGCTTTCCAAGGTGTATGCGATCACAGTAATGAAGCGGGAAGCCGGGAATGCCCTGGATCTCCAGAAGAATCAGCTAGAGCAGAGCCAGCAAGATGAGGCCTTCCTGACCTTCCTTGACGCAACTTAAGTACTGTCCAGAAAGGTATCCGAGCGGCTCGCAAATTCAGATGCAGCTGAGTTGAATCGCTGGAATCAGAAGTACGGTCCACCATCGTCCATCCACCGGCTCACCCCCGTGGTAATACCGGGTTTCACCTACAACGAGTACACAGGCGCAGCACCTGTCAAGTCAGGGCTCGAGTTGTGGCAAACGGTCAATGAAAGCAAGAACAAGTTGCAGCTAGTTTGCCAAGCAGATGAACTAGTGCTGATCAATTCCCTGACTAACAGCCTTAACGTTGAGACGGGTTCGTTCCCTGATTTTGCGGAGTGCGTTAAAGTAAGTGCGCCCGAGCGGCAGCAACCGGCGTTCCAGCTGGCTTATCAATCGGCTCGTTTGTCGTTGATAAACGCTTACCGGCACGATGTGCTTAATCTCCAGCCACTCCCAAGCGTTGATCCGTTGCCGGCGAAGTGAAATCTTCCAAGCCCCTCGTCCACAGGTCCACGGCAAAAGCTAAATCCTTACGGGCTTTCCCGTGCACCTGCGGACGACGCGACCCAGCTGACCGCTTGCACACATTCACCAGGTCACCAATACAGGTTAGGTGCGGTTCATCTACCCGGTGAACTTGCAGAAGCTGGCTGCGTTGAGTATCTCAACCTGATTTAGGACCACTAAGACGCGGCGGCACCGGGTCGAAGCATGTCTGCATGCGGAAATTTCAGCGGTCCGCTTGCCGTCCGGCTGCCATAAGTGGCTAGTCGGTGAGGCGTTTGCATATACCGCGCCAACTCAACTCTCGATTCAGGTGAAGGTTGAAGCAGTGTCCCATGTCGGGCAACGCGTCGACGATCACTTCGGCAGAGGACTTGTAGCAGGCGCCCTCTTGCTCGCTGTACCTGCCTGGCAGCGTGGGATCAAACTCGCCGAGCTGTATGTAGACGGGGCACCGCACGTCGTAGACGCCGGCGGCCTCGGGCGTATTTGACAAGTAGATCGTGTCGCCCCAAAGTCGGCTTGGAATTGCGGTGCGGAGGGTCTCTTTGTCAAAGGCTATGACAACCGGGTCCGCCTCGGGTTGGTGGTAGTACTTGAGTCGGCTTCGCGGGGGAACCTGAGCGTACGGTTCGTGAAGGAGTGCTTCGCGCTCACCAGGTGCCCATTTGTTCTTGGCGCGGAGGGGGTAGTGGCCCGTCGCAGTGACGATGAGCAAGTCCGCAGCTGGCCAGTTTGCCTCCGCAAAGACCCCAACCATGCTTCCGAGTGAGTGCCCGACCGATACGATGCGATCGAACCGCCGCCCTGGGATTGCGCCTGGGCGACGCAGCGAGTCAATCAGGCAACTTAGCGCCTGTCCAACCGCCTGGACGGTGAATTCGCCCGACTTCGGCTTGTCACTCTCGCCCACTCCGGGAAGGTCAAGGGCAAGCACATCGAACCCGCGGCTCGTCATGAATTGAACGTACGAGTAGTCGCGCCCGTTAATGGTCGGGGCGTCCCAATACCGGTGATCGTAGGAGCATCCGTGAGCCAGTACTTGAAGTACGTTGCGCCGATCGCCCCGAGCAGGATGGAAGAAACCAACGAACTCGGCCGCTGGAGCGCTTTCGATTGGGACGGGAAATGTGATCCGCTCAGGGGCCGTCTGTGTCATTGAGTGTTACCAACTCTCCGGTTTAATACCCCGGCCGGCCTGCGTTAGAGCCGATTGGGCGGCTTGCGCCGTTGGGTACGGAAGGTCACAAGCCAAATCACCCGGGATTCGTAATGGGGGACGTTCATACGTTATATCGAAAGAATAGGCGGGTCAATCATTCGACAACCTCCGACCGTCATTTCTGCAATGTCGCCTCAAGCGCACCGCAGGGACTGTCGCGCGGCGTCGGTGCGGCGCCGGCTAGGCGGCTCGCCGAGCCCGAAAATGGCGCCAACCGCCCACCAAGCCATGCGGGCAGGGAGGTCCTTGACTGAGAGCTGAAGACGAATTACGGTATAAGCGTTCGTATATATGGACGGCGGGGTGTGGCGATGTGATAGTTACGCCCTAGATGAGCAGTAGTGGAACACGGCAGCTCGCCGGGCTCGTTTTGCCTGCAAACCTCCGTTGAGTATCATCTGTGCGCCGCAGCGCTAAGCAGTCCTTCTGATGGCCAGCCTAATGCTGCGGCAACCTAGCGCCCTGCCGCTGCTACCGCATCAACAGAGAGGACTCCCGTGGGACGGGTTACAACCGAACTCGCGACTCACATCGCGACAGCTCAACAGCGCGGCCTTACCGAGGACCTGGCTAATCGCACGAAGCAGCATCTGCTCGACGGCCTGATCGCAGTAATCAGCGGATCAACACTTCGAGCGGGAGCCTTGGGTATCTCCTATGCCAGTCTGCATGGGGGCACCGGGGAATCAACGGTGGCGAGAGGCCCGCGGACGACGCTCGAAATGGCCGCATTCGCTAACGCCATGTCGGCTCACGCCGATGAAACAGATGACGTTAACAATCGAGCTCGGATCCATCCCGGAGCGTCAATCGTTCCGGCAGCACTAGCCGTGGGGGAGGCTATGGACAGTTCAGGTAAATCGCTGCTGGGCGCGATTTCGCTGGGCTACGATGTGGGCTGCGCTGTGAACATTGGCGCCTGGCGAACGCACAGAGATATGGAGAAGTCCGCACGGACGACGCATGCTCCCGGCCAGACCTTCGGCTCGGTCGCTGCAGCAGCGTCGCTCTCTTCCCTGTCGGTCGAACAGGTATGTTTCGCCTTGTCTTACGCGGCACAACAGGTAGGCGGCATTGCGGCCTTCTATGGAGACCCCGAGCATGTGGGCAAGGCATTCGCAAGCGCCGCTATGCAGTCGCACGCGGGGGTGCGGAGCGCGGAACTGGCTAGGATGGGGTTCACCGGCGTCAGCGACATCTTTGACGGGACGCCCAACCCGTTCGACGTCTTCGGGAGCGAGGGGGATCCCGACCGTATGCTTGATGACCTTCGCTCAACCCGGCACATCTTGACGACTGATATCAAGCAATTTCCGGTCGGCGGTCCTATTCAACCCGCGGCCGAGGGCCTCACCCGCATCATAAGGACCGACGGGCTGCGACCCGAGGATGTCGCGAGCATTGAGGTTCGCCTTCCTCGACACGGAGCATATGTCGTGGACAACCGAGATATGCCCGACATCAGCCTTCAATATGTGCTCAGCGTTCTCCTCCTCGACGGCGAAGTGACATTCGAGAACTCGCACGATTATGTGCGTCACGAGAGTGCCGAGGTCCGGGCGATCATGGATCGGATTCGGGTTGTCGCGGATGCTCAACTGGAGCCACCCAGCGACTCTGCTGCCCGAACCTGGCGCGGCATGGTCACCGTTACAACCAAGGACAGGCGCGTGTTCTCTGAGCGCGTTGACGCCTGTCGAGGATCTCACGAGAATCCAATGTCATGGGACGAACTCGCCGCTAAAGCACACATGGCTCTTAAAGGCATCATGCCAGCTGGTCAGATTGACGACCTGACGCAGTGGACCCGCGAGTCCGATTCGGCGGGGAGCTGCCGCGAACTGCGGCCCTTCTTGACGTCGTCGGTGCCGGCAATGGGGTAGGAGCGGTCGACTGCCGACCGTGCTTCGCGCATGGTTGTCGACCGGGTTCTCCAGCCTGATTCGTGGCGCGGTAGCTAGTCACGGCATCCGGGTCCATCATGCCGGAGAGGCTCCGCGCATGCCCGCTCAAGGAGCGGGCCCTTCGTCTGGATCTTCCTCAGGCCCCCTTCGATGGCTTGCCTTGGAAGGGGCCAGTCGAGCCCGGCGAGATTTGACGGAAGGGTCAGTCCCCAAAACGTTCATCTTACCGCTGTAATGCCGCTGCGGTCTGGCTGAACTGGCGGATGGCGGCGAACTGGACAGCGGTCGTAGCCCGACCTCAGAGCGAGAACGACTGATATGTACGTGTGATTGTTATAGTGCGTGGGGAACGGTCCCGGCCGGTTGGCTGGGGCCGCTTCCTTTTGGTGAGATCCGGGGGTTGGTTTGTCCTGGTTCTGACCCTTTATGGGCCGGCATGCCTGCCTGGAAGTGTCAAGCGTGTCGTTGGCGACGGCGCGGTCACTCTGATACGGGCCGGTTGGTTACCGCAGGACGACGTGTTCGGCTGGAGATTCCGCTTGTCTAAGGTCGAGCGTGGCGTGGATGGCTGCTCATAGTGGTCACGCGGGTTAGCTCCATGCGCTGCAACGAACACTTCCGTCGGAGCATGCCGGCAGTGTTTTCCGGCCAGAACTGTGTCGCGCAGGCCGGGGTCGGAGGACGTCGTCGCCAGCGATCAACACCAGACTGCGAGTTCGCGGGCGATCGCGACGTTGGCGATCACGGGGCGTTTCCGGTGTTCCAGATAGGCCAGCCATCGTTCGTGAAGGCGGCGGTTTCCGGGGTCTCCCCGGGCGGCGGCGGTGGCGGATGCCTGGGCCCATCGTTGCCGCATGAGGCTGGGCGGGCGCGGATAGGGTTCGCGTTGGTGCCAGGCCGCCTCGACAAGGGAGCCTGCGGGCGTGACCGTTGCCTGTTTGGTGATCGGGCTCTGGGGATCGTCACTGGCCGGAGGAACGCTTCACGGGATGGGACCAAGCCAAGTTAGGCGCCGCTGGTCAGTCCCGTGAAGCGCTCCCAGTCTCCGATTTCCGCGGCCAAGCCGAACGCGGTCAGCGTGGAAATCCGGCACAGGCTCTCGAGATTCCTCACTACGGGGGTGTAGTGGCCGTCATAAGCCAGTTCCGTGATCGCTGCGGTCGAGGCGATCCCGGCGGTCCAGAACCGTCGTCATAGCGCCCAGACAGGAATCTTAGGCAAGCTGCAGGGGTGGGGAATCGAACTTCCTCACCACACCTGCCGTAGCAACGAACTCCTGCCGGCGTCCCTGCCTAGACCCGGCGACAATGGGCGTATCGGCAAGACCGAACCCGTCAAGACAAAAGCAGTCTGCCCAAGGTTCCGCAAACCTTGTCTCCTCGGCCGTGACTGGAACCTCCACACCTTCAATTGTGGCTCTACCGTGCAGGACCACGGTCCCGGTACGGGCAACCCACGAATCTATTTGAACCGGGGTTCCAGCCCGGGGACCCGTTCATATCTCTAATCAACGTATCCAATTGGGGTAGATGTTTTCTATGAATCGACCTGAACTATTGCCCTCATCACACTCGTGGATGTACGGTAGTTCGAACGCACGTTCATGATGATGTCATTCGCGGACTATTGGCTACTGAGCCTTGGAGTCCGCAGACCCGCTCAAAGAGGAGCTCTAGTGAGAAGTTTTTTCCGGTCAGGTGGAAGGCGCAAACTTGCAGCCTCTGCGATTCTGGTTACCGCAGCGTTGGCGATGGCGGGCTGTGGCAATGGCGGTGCCACCTCCGGTGCCACGGACGTCAAGTCCGGCCCACCAGTGGATGTCCAGGCCTCGGCGTGGAGCTCTCTTGAAAAGAATGCAAACGACGAAGGAGCTCTGACGATCTATTCGTCGATGGGCCAGCAGGAGTCAGAGCCGCGCCTGTACGGGGCATTCAAGAAGGCATATCCAAACATCAAAATCAATATCGTCTTTCTAGGGACCGGTGACCTCATCAACCGGCTGAACCAAGAGATGTCTGGTCAGGTCAAGAGCGCCGACGTTGTAATGCACGCGTCGCCCGGGTGGTTCGCGGATACGTATAAGGCCGGCAACTTGGCGGCGCTTCAGATAAGCCCCGATAACCAGTCGGCGGGCTGGGACAAGATGTTGGACGGCAACAGCTACGCCACGTGGTGGGGCTTCCAGTACCTACTGGGATATGCCAAGTCGCAGCCGGCTCCGCCGACAGACCTTAAGGCGCTGCTTGACGCCAACCCCCATGCAAAGATCGGTCTCGTCAACCCCCATGTCGCTCAGGCAGTCGCCAACGTCTACGAGACGCTCCGGCAGACCTACGGCGACGGGATCCTCGACCAGCTCGCGGCATCAAGCTACACGATCTTTAACAGCAACTCTCAGCTGTCGTCAGCACTCGCCGCGGGATCGGTAGATTACGCCTACCCCGATCAGGTCAATACAACCGGGCCCCTGATTGTAAAAGGCGCGCCGATCGCGCAAGAGGCCACCCAGAAGGCTCAGGCCGGCGCCAATTACAACGTCGCTGTCATAAAGAACGCCCCTCACCCCGACGCGGCGCAGATCTGGGCCAATTTTGTGATGAGCAAGGCCGGGCAAGAGGCCATCGTACAGGACAACGCACCCGCTGGAACGGTTCCGACGAGCGTCCCGAACGCGGTTCCTTGGAAGGCAGTCAACTTCCTTGACGCCACCCAATGGACTACAGACAAGTGGAACGCCTGGATCTCCAAATACTGGACTCCTCGCTTCAAATGATCTACGAGCTGGGAGTCGTGTTGCTGCATCTGCCCCACGGAGCAACACGACTTCTCCAGACCACATAAGACTAGGAAGTTTTCGTGACAGCATTAACAACCCCTACCGGGCGGCAGAGCACGACCGCCGATGAACAGAGCTGGTTCGCTCGCCAGACGGCTCGGCTCGGACTCCCGGGGGTGTGGACAGTGTATGCAGTCGTTCTGGGAGCGGCTGTCATCATACCCATCGCCCTCTTCTTCGCCCCGGCGCTGACAGACGGCGGCTCAGCACTTGATCGTCTGTTACACATCCCGGACATCGGTCAGACCATGGCGACGACCGTGCTGCTCGCGGTGGGAGCGACAATATTGGGGACCGCCTTGTCTGTAGTTCTGGCGGTACTCGCATCGAAAGTGCCCTCAAGGATAAGGTCCGTGGTCGGCATAATCCCACTACTTCCCCTGGTGGTGCCGCCGATTGCATTCGTTTACGGCTGGATCTTCGTCTTCGACCCGCGTGTAGGCTACGCAAACACCCTTCTGAGGGGTCTTCCTTTCTGGAGCCACGCCGACAGCGGCCCCGTGGATATATACACGCTGGGCGGAATCCTGTTTGTCAATACCGTCGAGGTCTCCGCGGTCGTCTTCGCCTTCGTAGACGCCCGGCTCAGAGAAATCAATGGGTCGGTCGAGGCAGCGGCAAGAATCGCAGGCGCATCGCCTTTCCGTAGCTTCCTGACGATCACGCTTCCCCTTCTTCGCCCTGCACTGGTCGCTGGTCTTGTGGTGGCATTCCTTCTGCAGCTGGGACAGTTCACGGCGCCGCTCTTCCTAGGGTCCCGCGACAACATACAGGTCATAACCACCGCGATCTTCCAGCTTCGCGAGGGGTACCCGATTGACTACCCACTTACCGCCGCATTGGGACTTCCGCTCCTTGTCTTCGGCATTATTGCGATCATTGTCCAGCGCAGGGCGGTCGGAGACCAGCGGAAATACGTCACGTTGGGCTCCGGACGCGGGATTGAAGCGAAGCTATCGGGACTGTCCACGGCAGGCCTCGTCGCCTACGGCGTTCTCTTCATAGGCGTGCCGATCGCCGCGGCCGCCCTAGTGGCACTGTCGCCCTACTGGAACGGGCGCTTGGACCAACTGCAGCTCGGCCTGACCAACATCCAACAGGCCTTCGCGGACCCGACGGTGCCGGATGCAATTTTCAACGGGCTTGAAGCTTCCATCACCGCATCGCTGATTGTAACGGCACTGGGATTCATCGGCTCGTTGGCGATCAGCGGCGTCTTGCCGGCGCCACGATTGATCGTGCGAGTGATTGACTTTATCTTCATCGCGCCTCTTGCTGTTCCTCGAGCACTACTTGGTGTGGTCGTGCTCTTCGTCTTCATCCAGCCGCCCTTCAACCTCTATGGGACGCTGACCATCTATATAATCGGCTACATCTTCGTAGCCCTGCCGTTGTCGATGCGATCGCAGTACTCGAGTCTGATTGGTGTGCAGTCCTCGCTCTTCGAAGCTTCACGCATATGCGGCGCTAGCCAGTTGAGGACAGTCGCAGGAATTGCTGTGCCGGTCGCATTCCGGGGAATGGTTGCTTCATTTGCCATGTCCTTCGTTTTTCTTTCGAATGACGTTGCAGTATCGCTGATGATTCAAGCACCGGGCAAGGAGGTTGTCGGCACAAAGCTCTACACCTTGGAGCAAGCCGGTACTGTTCCAGAAATTGCCGTCCTAGCCCTGGTGATGACCGTGATCACCGCAGCAATTCTATCTATCACTTTTGCCCTTGCCGGTCGATCTGCCTTGGAGAACCTATGAGAATCACAGCCGAAGCGCAAGCCAAACAGGCAGTCGCCATGAACGAAAAAGCCAAACACGACGCGCAGCCGACGCGTGCCGTGGCCGCAACCTTGGCGGGGGTGGGCAAGACGTTCACATCCAAGGGACGCCAGGTCGACGCCCTGCAAGGCATAGATCTTACGGTCCGTGAGGGTGAGTACGTCGTAGTTCTCGGTCCCAGCGGGTGCGGCAAGTCAACCCTAATACGCTGCATCGCCGGCCTTGAGAGCCCAACCGCTGGCACGATCGAATTGGGCGGCAAAACGGTCTACGACGCCGAGCGTAGCATCACGACAAGCATGCACAAGCGAGACGTTGGCATGGTTTTCCAGAACTACGCGTTGTGGCCGCACATGACCATCCAAAAGAATGTGGCGTATCCGCTTAAGATGCGTCGAGTGCCGAATGCAGAACGCGTCAAGCGTGTCGCCGAGGTGTTGGAGGTTCTTGCATGCGATCACTTGGCGGGCCGTCTTCCGGCCGAGTTGAGCGGAGGCCAGCAGCAGCGCGTCGCTCTTGCGCGAGCTCTGGTGTATGAACCTGCGCTCCTCCTCCTCGATGAACCGTTGAGCAACCTCGACGCTCTCCTAAAGGTCTCGCTCCGCTCCGAGTTGCTAAGGCTCCACCGCCTGCTGGGATACACCGGTATTCACATCACGCACGACCAGGAGGAAGCGTTGGAGATGGGCGATCGTGTTGTCCTCATGCGGGAGGGGAAGATCGAACAGATGGGGCCTCCCGAAGAGGTCTACCGGCGCCCGGTCTCGCCGTACGCCGCCAACTTCCTCGGCGTTCGCAACCGGGTGAAGGTCACGCTTTCGGGCGGGCACCTTGAACACAACGGGCGCATTCTCGGAACTACGAAACTGACCAACCGGATTCCAAGCGGCCAGGAGGGGCTCGAGCTCTTCGTCCGGGCCCGCGACACCCACGTGGTACGCGGGCCAGCCGTGGAGGACGGTGCCTCTGATCAAATCAAGGTCGAAGGGACGATCGCCCAAGTGGTTCTCGGCGACGGGGGCAGACGGCAGTACGTCGTTGATATCGGGGGGCATTTCTGGTACGCCCAACACCCAGAATCCGAGGGCTTAACTCCCGGGGAGTCGGTTCACGTGCGAGTTCAGTCAGACATGGCCCTGCTGTATCAGGGCGACAATCTGATCGATCTCTAAGCTCGATCCATGTTGTCGGTCCGCAACACTGCACCGACCTCGGCATGCGGGAGAGGGCCGGTCGCGAGGGACTGGAGTCCTACCAAATCGTAAGCACTCCCGCGAGGCTTCGAACCGGCATTGCGTACCAGTCGACGCTCGCATCCACATAAGTGCGAAGCCGATATACATACGGCCGCGTACGAGCTTGGAATTAAGATTTAGAAAGGTGACATCATGAGCACGGACCGCTACGAAACAGGCGTCAAGATTAGGCGCGAAGTCAACGGCGATGAGGTCGTGGACCGTATCCTGAATGACACAGACGAATTCTCTCGTCCGATCCAGGATTTGGTCACGGAATACTGCTGGGGCGAGATCTGGGGCCGGCCTGGACTTGATCGTCGCAGCCGGAGCATTCTGAACATTGGAATGCTCGCAGCAATGGATCGCCCTGACGCTTTGGCGGGGCACATCCGATCCGGGCTCGTGAACGGACTTACTCGAGAAGAAGTCCAGGAATGCTTGCTGCAAGTAGCTGTCTATGCCGGAATGCCGGCGGGCCTTGCTGCCTTCAAAGTCGCTCGAGAGGTCCTCGGGGACGACAGCTAGGTCAAGATCATGCGCGGCTGGAGAAGTTGATGGAACAAAATCCCGAAACTTCTGCAGCCGCGCTTCTTTGAAACTCTGAGCTGAGGGCGCCTGCCCGGCAAATGTGTAAGCTCGCCCCGAGATCCGCGAAGGAAATGAGCCGCGGTGTCGATCGCTGGCCACCAAAAGCACGGTGGCCGCGCGCCACCCGCACCGAGAAACTACCTGCGTGCCATGAGTCAGGACGGAGAAGGACCCACAGCCACTGCAGACCTAAGCGTGCCCCTATGCTTTTCGTCAAGCGGCTGTGGGTGTTTTTGGTTGATAGATGGAGCCATCGCGGAGCATCGCATGGAGGGTGTCGCTGCGGCGTCGGGCGAGGGCAATGAGGGCTTGTTTATGTCTTTTGCCTACGGCGCGTTTGCGGTCGTAATAGGCGCCTGAGAGCGGGTCTTTGAGCGCTGCGAACGCGGAGAGGTAGAGGGTGCGTTTAGGACTTTGTTGCCCGTGTGGGAGGCGACTCCGGTGAGGATCCGTGCTGCGGTCCCGATGCCCACTGCCGACAGAGACATTAGGACCGAGTGAAGAGGGTGGGTCGCCACGAGAAGTCAACCGCGGGCTGGGGTTCGCGCAGTTAGTCGAACGATAAGTCTCGCACCGGACGACAGGCGATCAGGTAGCGGTCGATGAGCTTCTCGCAGTTGGGCCAGGCGGGGCCGGAGAACAGCTCGATCGCGGCCGGAGCATCCTCGCCGAGCACGCCGTGGGATTGAAGCAGATGGTAGAACGGCGGACTGGTGGCGCGCGCTTCCTAGCCGGAGGATACGCGCAGCCCTGCCGCGGCTTCCAGCATCTGGACGCAATCACCGACCCTGACCTCGCTGACCGGCCAACCCTTGGCGGCCGAATGTTGGTGAAAGTAGCTGTGTCCTGGCCAGCTAGCGTGGCAATCGACAACACGCTCATCCCAGCAGGACCCCGGACTTCCGTCTTATTGACGATACCGAACCATGCCCCGCCAAACACGCAGAGCTATGAACGCTGGAGCAGAATCAGCGGCGTCAAGTTGAGCATGCCATCCTAGGACACTTCTTTGCCTATGACGGTGGCGTTTTTAGGAGGTGCGAGCTGTGCTCTTGCCCCGGGAACGCTGTGCTGAATGTGCACGGAAAGTCAAGGGGCTGCTCCGCTTGATGGCGATGACGAAGTAGCTGGCTGTCAGCGTCACGATGGTGCCGCCGGTGGCCACGGCCCAGCGGGCGCCGAATTGCGTTCCGACCCATCCCGTCAGCGGTGCTCCGAGTGCGGTTCCGCCTTGCAGGACGGCGAGGTAGAGGGCAAGCACCCGGCCGCGGAATTGTGGGTCCACGGAAAGTTGAATGCTGGTGTTGCAGCTGTTGAGGAAGGTGATGGAGGCCAGGCCTACGGGGATGAGGAGTGCGCCGTAGAGCCAGAACGACGGCGCTATGCTGGCAATCAGCGTGAAGAGCCCCAATCCCAACGCGCCGCCGATCAGGTAACGCAACCGTGGGCCGGACCTTCGGGCCGCGAGGAGGGCGCCAACGAGTGTCCCTACGGCCATGATGGAGCCCAGGAAGCCGAATTCTCCGGGGCCCATGTGGAATTCGGCCGTGGCCATGAGTGCGTTGGTGATAGGAAAGCTCATGCCGAAGGCGCCGAGCATCCCGACCATGACGAACATGCGGGCCAGGTCCGGGCGCCGCCGCACATAGCCCAGGCCCTCGACCACCGGGTGCTTGTCTTGGGTTGCCGGGGTGGCCGGGGCCAGTTCAGAGGTGCGGATCCGCAACAAGGAGACCAGGACGGCCGCGAAGCTGGCGGCGTTGAGGAGGAAGATCGGTCCGGTGCCGATCCAGGCAATGACCACTCCGGCGATGGCTGGTCCAGTGAGCCTGGCGGTGTTTAACGATGCCGAGTTCAGGGACACCGCGTTGGCGACGTGTTCTGGGCCCACTAATTCCGAGACGAAGGCCTGACGAGCCGGCCCGTCAACGGCAGCGGCAAGTCCCAAACACATGGCGGCAGCATAGGCCTGCCAGAGCTGTATCGAACCGGTCACCACCAGAAGTCCCACTGCCAGCGCGCAAAGTCCCATGGCTGTTTGTGTCCACAGCAGGATTGTGCGTTTCCGGAAACGGTCTGCGAGGACTCCTGCGTAGGGGCCGAAGAGCAGCATTGGGAGGAACTGAAGCCCAGTGGTGATCCCGACGGCGGTCCCGGAGTGGTCGGTGAGGACCGTCAGAACGAGCCAGTCCTGCGCCACCCACTGCATCCAGGTGCCGATGTTGGACACGAGTGCCCCTCCTGCCCACAGCCTGTAGTTGCGGTTCTCAAGCGAGCGGAACATGGCGTTCATTTCTCGCTCAATCGCTGCATGATGTGGGCGGCGCGGCTGAGGATGAGGCGGTCTTCTTCGCTCAACCCGGCCACCCGCTGCGCCAGCCAGGCGTTGCGCTGTTCGCGGGCTTCAGCGAGGACATCCTCACCGGCCGGAGTGATACCCACCTGTATCTGGCGCCCGTCTCTGGGGTGGGCTGTCCGCGTGGCAAAGCCCTGATCGGTCAGGGCGTTGACGATCCGGGTCATCGACGGCGCCTGTACGTGTTCGCGTTCGGCTAGTTCGCGAAGGGTCTGCGGGCCGTAGCGCAGTTGGGCCAGGACCGTGTATTGCCCCGGCGTAACGACATCACCGGTCGCCTCGACGCGGAGCCTGCGGGATGTGCGCATCACCGCCGTCCGGAGGTCAATGGCCAGAACATCCGGTCTGATTATGTCACCGGGCCCGTGATCTGTGGCCGTGGTTGTGGTCAATGAACTTCCTCGTGCCTACTTGAATTTACTTAGCGATGCTAATTAGCCCTGCTAACCACTATTGCAGGATAGGATCACGGTGGCAATCCGTGTAGTCCAACTGTGAATCGAATATCCGATTCACGCTAAGGGTTGAAGCGCTCGCCCAGTCGTTCTTCCTGATCCAGTCAAGCACCCGCTCGAGTCGCGCAAAGTCAGTCGGCCTCATATGTGTTAGCTATATAGACATCACAGGGGGAGTTGTGTGCCACGCTATTAGCGACGCTGCCTAGGACGCGGCCTATGCCCTGCATCCTGCGGTTTCCCACCACGATAATGCGTGCATCCATCCGCTGTGCTTCCTTGATGAGGGCGTCCGCGGGTCTACCACGGACAGCAGAGAAGGTCACTTTGATGCCCCGCCCCAACAATGACTCTGCAACCGTCCGGGCAACGTGCTCAGCAGCGCCGGCGGCGGAGACAATCAATTGGTCACTGCCGCTGCCAAAAACTTCCGCGCGGTCGCTGTCGAAGGCGGACACCACATGGAGTGAGGCCTCAAGGGCAGCTGCCAGATCCCGCGCCGATTCCGCGGCCTTCTTCGCGGTTCTGCTGGCGTCAACGCCTACTACGATGATCCCGCTCATCTGTACGCTCCTTTTCTGGTTGTGAGAACTCATGCCAATCGGATATGAAACAATTCCACCGGACCGCGCTCACGGCGGCCTGTGACCCTGCGCCAACAAAAAGCGGTGCTGTCCTACATGTGAACGCCGTGGTGTCGGGCACGGACCAGCGCGCCGCGACTGACCCGCGCAGCGCTGCTTGGTGACAGTTCACCACTCGCGAGCAGCCTGTTCGACCATCACCTGCCGGATGGCGTCGGCAACACCAGGCCCGGCTCAGCGGCCGCTGGCTCCTCTCCGGGGATTTCGAGTTCACGTCTTGTGGTCGACCACAGTGCGAATGCTGCGCTGGCGGCAAGGACGACGAATACAGAAGCCAACAAATACATTGTCTGCGGCGGAATAATTGAAAGCACGTAACCGACGAGAAGTGGCACGAGGATGGTGCCGACTCGGCTAAGACCCATCATCAGCCCCTCCGCACGTGCCCGAATCAGTGTTGGATAAAGGCGTGTGCAACTTGCCAGATAGGCCGCCTGAACTGCCTGCAGGCTCATGCCAAGGAGGACGGCCGCGGCGATTGCGGCACCGTTCGTGAGCGTCAGTGCGAACGCGAGCTGCGCTATGGCCGCGATGGCTGCAGCTATCCAGCAGACTTTCGTGGGGGAGACCCTCAGGACGATGAGTGTGAACAGTATGGCAGCTACGAAGGTGCCGATGCTGATCATCGTGCCGACGAGTGTGCCTGTCTCTGTGCTTCCGCTCGCCGTCGAGACCAGCTGCGGCGTCCAGGTGATAACAAAGTAGATAGCGGTGGAACTTGCGGTGTATCCAATCCACATCAGCAGGGTCCTGCGCCGGTAGCGGGGCGACAGGACGCCGCTTTCCGCGTCGTTCGGCTCTCCGCCTCGGTCGTTTGTGGCGTTTTGGTTAGATCTACATCGCCTAGGCGCATGCGAGCAACAATTCGCGCTACGCGCCGTTCTGCATCTCGCGGCTTGCGGTTGACGAGGTAGCCCAAGCTTTCGGGCAGGGACACATAGACAATCAGGAAGACCACGAAGCTGAGTAGTGCCCCGAACCAGTAGAGCGCCTGCCAGGCCCCACCGAAGGAACTAATCGCGAGAAGCCCGATCGCACCGCCGAGCGTGCTGCCAACCGGAAAGCCGAGCGCCACGATTCCCACACAGAAGCTCCGGCGGGACTCAGAGGCATACTCATCGGCGAGCACGAACGATAGCGGCGTCACGGTCCCGACTGCTACGCCGGTGACGAGCCGGCCCGCCAGCGCCAGTTCCATCCATGGTGCCGCGGCAGTGGCGGCCATAGCCAGCGTGGAGACTAAAAGGCTAAGGACGATGAGGTTCCTGCGTCCCACCTGATCCGCAAGAGGACTAAGGACGATAGATCCGAAGGCCATTCCAACGAAGCCAAGGCTGATTAGCAGGCCCTTTTCCTCAGCCGTGGCGAATGTCGCGGGAAGGTGAGGAAGCGCGTACGACGCGAGCAGCAGATCGAGTCCGTCGATCACGTTGCATAGCAAGCACAAGAATACCGCGTACCAGCGACCCGTGCTCATTAGATTGCGCCTCAAAGCAGTTATGACGTCCATGCGCTCTGTCTTTCTTCCAATTGGCTCCGTGGGAAGCCCAGTCGTCCGGGTAGAGACGTTCTATCCCTGAAGTTGAATCGCGAGGTGGAGCTCGCGTGGTGACGGCCCCACCGTGGCTCTACCTTTTTTGATCCCCCAGCATTGCGCGCTTCTGCGTCGCGAGGTACCCTTCGCACCCTGCCGGATGGGTAGAGGTGTTTCAGTTCCGGCGGCCTGTTATTCGGCCGAAATCATGATGGATTGAACTGTCACCGGTCTATCTGTCCGATTGCACCAGGCATGCTTAACGCCGCGCATGATGATCGTGTCGCCCGCTCGAAGGACTTTCTCCTCGGTTTCCGTGACCGCGACAATTTCGCCGTTCAGCACAGTAACGATGTCTACAGAATCGGTGAAATGAAAGCCAGGGACGCCGCCGCTCTCTTCAAGAGGCACCGTTCCGCGAAGTTGCCCCTTGGAGTCTGAGTAGCCCAGCGTCTGGTCCCACTCTGAGTCCGGAGCGAAAGTCGCCTGTCGGAATACCAGTCCGCCGTTGGGCGGTTCTGTGACTACTCCATCGTTGATGCCGTCAGCGTCATTGTATGAGACGGGCAGGTCGCTAATGCGCCAGATGTCGCATTTTGTGATGCCTGGCCCGGGCAGTCGGTGTGGAGTCAATCCGTCGCTGACAAAGCACGATTTGCCGTCAGCGTTGACCCCTGTTATGACCCGTCGAGCTTGGGCTTGAAGATGTTCTCCGGTCACACCGGCTCCTCTCTCGTGTCCGCATCCTCGTCGACACACAAGACAACGCGCATCGGCGAGCTCTATCATCTGCCATCGTACGTAAATACGAACAGTTGTTCAGCATTAGCTTCCGAGCGACTCTACTGACACACGCCCCTCACGTCAAGGGGTCCCGCGATGCTCACTGAAATCCCCGCGCGACGGACACGTTGCCCCACTTGAATACCCCGGCGTAGCGGCGTGGCGGTCGTTGCTGGCGACGGTTCCAGGCTGTGCACGCTTACAAGGCGCTAACGATGGCCGAGCGGCAAGCCGTGACGAAGCGATCGCCAAAAGATGCCTGACCTGCGGAAGCGTCTCTGTAGCTACGGAACGGAAGCTCTCCCAGCTACCTCTAATCCCATGTATTGACCGTCTATAGTCGACGGTTCGTCAATCCATTCCAAGCCCCCGCATCCGGTACGCCGTGTTCTTGTCCATGTTCCACCCAGCCAGCATGCCGTAGCTCAGGAGTTGGTCGCTGAGTCTAGCGAGGCGGTACCCGGGATCCGCTTCGAGGGCGAGTTCTAGGAATTGGTGGGCTTTGCTGCCGCGGCCTTCCCACCAGTTGATGTACCCGATAGCAGTGAGCAGGGGTGCTGAGTGTTTGGTACTGCTGTGGGTGCAGGCGTGGAGCAGTATTTGCTGTGCCCATTCGACACGGTCCCACTGTGGCCTCCCGGGTGTTTGGGCGAGCAGGATTTGTTCCATGGGGCCGTGGACGCCGGGGATGTCGGCCATCAGCTGGTCGCGGATGGCGGCGAACTGGAAGTTCGCGATCAGAGCGACGACCTGGTCATCGTTCGGGTAGGTTTTGGCCTCGAGGATTCCTGCCCACAGGGTGCGGGCCTTTTCGATTGCGCTGTGGTCGTGACACCTCCCGACCAATTCGATGTGGGCCTCGACGGCGTCGAACGTCGTCTCCTTGTTTGAGGCCGGCGGGGTGATCCGGCCGGTTCGTGCGACGGCGCTTCCACGATAGACAAGTTCGGCGTTGATTTCGCTGGAGTCGATCATCGACAGAGGCAGAACACGATCAAGGCTGGGCTCGTCGTCGTACGGTGAAACGGTCTGGTCGCCGACGAGGAAGACCGTCACGGATGGTGATGTGCCGCTCCGCCAAAGCGCCGGTCATGGCGGCGATGACACCTACAAACGGTTTCTCACGGCCGGCTGTCGGGTCGGTGATCAGAATTCGCCGATGTCAGAGTCCCACGACCTTTGCTCGGGAAAGGAACCGGCAGCATCAGGTGGCAGCTCCAACAGTGCGGGCAGCGACCGATAACCATGTGCCGTCAAGTACGGCTGGCGGATCACGAGAGAGGCGCGGCACTCAGTGCATAAGGACTTGCGGTTCACGTTCGGTAACATCCAAACCGATGGAGACAGCTACTACTAAAGCTGAATGGCGTTGAGCGCACGGATAGGGACGACGCTCCCGACGTAGTGGAGAGCGACCTGAAAGATATCAGCGCCACACACCTGCGGCAGATGTATCGAAGACTTCCGAAACACCAAGGGCTAGATTACATCCCCGATATGGTCATCCACCCGAGCGAGACGTCAGAGTTTGACCTTCGCGATCTCCCGGAACTAACGCCCTCCGATGTGAAATTCTCGTTTGAGGGAGGAGAAATCCTGCTAGTGATCGAGTGCTATCTAACGATTCCAAGCTATGACAACGAGGGCACTGGACTCCACATAACAGTGCTGAACGCTCCCCGGCGTCATCAATGTCGTTACCGGTCCCGGAAGGACAAAGCGGTGCCAGGAGCCGCGATGGGCGTCTTCTCCAACTCCGGCCAGATCTGCTTCGCCGGCACCCGGGTGCTCGTCCAGAGGTCCATCGTCAATGCGTTCACCGAACGGCTGCTGGCTTTCATTGGATACCCTGCGGGTCGGGCACAGCCTGGACACCGCCGCCACCATGGGCCCCGTCGTCAACCAAACCCAATTGGACACCGTGCTGTCCTACATCGACATCGGCCGGAACGAAGGTGCCGAACTGCTCTGCGGCGGCCAACGGCTCGAAGGCGAACTAGGGAACGGGTACTTCATGCAGCCGAGCGTCTTCGGCGGCGTGACCAACGAGATGCAAATCGCCCGCGAAGAGATTTTCGGACCGGTTCTGTCGATTATTCCGTTCGACGACGTGGACGAGGCGATCGCTATCGGGAATGACAGCGAATACGGTCTCGGCGGGGCTGCGTGGTCACAAAGCCTGTCCACTGCTCTGCGAGTGGTCCAGGGTGTCCACACAGGCACGATGTGGGTGAACTGCTACGGCTACATCGATCCGCTGGTCGGATTCAGTGGAACAAGGCTCAGTGGGTATCGTGTTACAAGGGCACCGCATGCATGCAACCCTGAGCAAGGGCATCACCTGTGAGCAAGAAAAAGTGATTCATCCCGCATCGCCTGCCTACGACTTTCTTCTGCGGGCGATGGACCAGTAACGTCCGGCCGTGTCGCCGTCATTTGACCACAAGTGCCTCCGAGCCCGGTCCCCGGCCGAGACCCCTACGTCGAACTCTCTGGCTGGTCGGTGTTGATTGTCAACTCTTTACAATCCTCCTGCCGTCGTGCTGCACGTGACTCACGGCTTCCTTCGGTTTTCCGGAGAGAGCAAGAAAAGGCTCAATGAACGAGCACCCAGCCCGAAGGGCCTGCCAGTTGCCCTACCGTGCTGAGCAAGCCCGGTCATACATTGCCGGAAGCGTAAAGAAATGAATAACAGACCAGGCCTTGCCCCCATGACCCCCCAATCAACTTCAGCCAACATCGCCGAGAAGTTGCGCGAACGGATAGTTGACGGCTACTTTGCCCCTGGCCAGCAGATCAACGAGACGCGAGTGTCAAGCCAGCTCAACCTTTCCCGTGGGCCGCTCCGGGAGGCGCTGCAGCGCTTGAGCCAGGAAGGGCTGCTTGTAAGCAAGCCCAACCGCGGTGTTTTTGTGGTCGATCTCACCGCACGTGACGTAGACGAGATCTACGGCGTCCGCGAGATTCTCGAACTCGGCGCTGCCGAAATCATCACAGCTCAGTCGGCGGCTCGGAGAAAGCAAGTGTCCGAAAGGCTTCTTGCGGTTGCGACGAAGCTGTCGGAAGCGGCTGCTGCCGATAACTGGCTCCGCGTCTCCAAGCTCGACCTGGAGTTCCATACGACTCTCGTGTCAGAGTCCGGAAATTCGCGGTTACTTCGTGCCTACAGGACTTTGGCCACTGAATCGCTGATCTGCATGACAAATCTCAAGCAGGCATACCCGACTCCGGCCAGTTTGAGCCATCACACTGTCATGGCCGAACTAGTCGCTACCGGGTCCATGGCAGAAATACGCGCGGCATTCCACCGTCACCTTTCTGTCTCGACTTCCGGCTGAATTACTGACCGACCGCCATGCCCGCCCGACAACCGGAACGAAGGCCGCGACCAACTGACCTTTTAGCTCAACCCGATTCAGCGACAAGGAGTAGCCATGCATCGTTGTCTGGAACGAAGAGCGGCGCATGATTGTCGAGGTCACTGTGTCTGCAGGCGATCGCCCGGTAGCCCGACACAACTGAGATGACTGGTTACAGCGCAATCCCTCACCGATAACGGGCGCTGCTAGTCCGTCGGCCCAAGCCCCCGCATCCGGTACGCGGTGTTCTTGTCCATGTTCCAGCCGGCGATCATTCCGTTGCCGATAAGTTGGTCGCTGAGTTTCGCGAGGCGGTAGGCGGGGTCTGCTTCGAGGGCGAGTTCGAGGTATTGGTGTGCTTTGCTGCCGCGCCCTTCCCACCAGCTGATGTAGGCGATCGCTGTGAGTAGTGGTGCGGAGTGTTTTGTACTGCTGTGGGTGTAGGCGTGGAGGAGGACTTCTTCGGCCCACGTGACGCGGGACCACTGCGGCTTGTCGGGGGTTTGGGCGAGCAGGATCCGTTCCATCGGGCCCACGACGCCTGGGATGTCCGCCATGAGTTGGTCGCGGATGGCGGGGAACTGGAAATTAGCGATCAGGGCGACGGTCTGCTCGTCGTTGGGGTGTGTTTTCGATTCGAGGATGTCTGCCCACAACGTGCGGGCCTGTTCGATGGCGCGGTGGTCGCGGGTGAGCCGGATCGTTTCCATCCGGGCCTCGACATCGTCAATCGTTGCTTTCTCTTTGGGCGAGGCCGGCAGGGTGACGCGGCCAGTGGGAGCGACGGCGCTTCCGCGGTAGACGAGTTCGGCGTTGATTTCGCTGGAGTCGATCATCGCCAAGGGAAGGGCGCCAGACAGACCGGGGTCGTCGTCGAACGGTGAGACCGTTTCATCGCCGACGAGGAGGCCGTCGCGGATGGTGATGTCCCGCTCGGCCAGGGCTCCCGTGAGAGCGGCGACCATCGCCGCGTAGGGTTTGGGATCCCCGGCGGCCGGGCTGGTTGAGGTGTAGACGGCGAACAGGGCGCTGGTGGCTTTGGGATCGTTGGCGAGGTATCCGGCGACGGTGCGTGCGTAGGCGAGTTCGCCGCCGTCGTGCTTGGGCAGGTCCACGCGGAGGGTGGCACCGATGCGGTTGGTGTCGATCGTGATGCAGACGAGGCTTTCGTGGGGCCAGAAGCCCAGGGTGTGGCCGATGAAGCTAAGGACATCGGCGGGTGTTTTGATGGTGAGCGTTTCCACGGGATTCTCCTTGAAGGGCGGCCGTTCAGTTTTCGGCGTCGTTCTGATAGCGGAGCCACCGCTGGGATGAGGGGCCGGAGTGCAACTTGGGGGACCGGGAACGGTCCAAAAGTTCGCGAGGAAATAAGCGACGGAGGAGCGCCGAACGAAGTTTTGGATTGCGGCCGGCGCGCAGCGCCCTGGTTGCGCGGAGGTCCCGCCCAGCGACGATCGAAGATCAGAATGACAAACAGCGATGATTCCTATGGCTGTCCATGGCCGGGTTGTGCCAGCGCGGCATGACGCCTGGGCGTCTTGTTCCTCTGGCGGGGACCCTAGCGCGTGAGCCTTGCGCCGGAGCGCCTTTCGAGGGCGAATTCTGCGCGTTCGACGACGGCACGGTCGTGGACGTCGAGACGCCCGCTGGCCGCTGGGCTGGCCATTTCGCAGTCGCGGATTTCGACGAGGCGGCGGTGGAGTTGTGTTTCCGCGTGCCGGCTGAAGACGATGAGCAGGTTTGCGCGCCGGTTCTCAAGGATCAGCTCACGCTGGCTGGAGGCTATACGGTTCCAGATCGGCCTGATTTCCAGAAGCAGGAGCCGGACACGGAGTACGAAGGTGCCGTGATTGAGGTGGCCTGCGAGTCGGGGGAGCAGGAGACCCAGGCTGACCAGGACCACGGCGAACGTTTCGCCCACCCAGTACAAGAACGTCAGGACCGTCCCGGCGGGGCTGACGGCGCCCTCAACCTTCGTGACGACTCCATAGAGCAGGCGGTCGAGGAGGACCAAGGCAAAGAGGATGCATCCGATGGCGATGAGGGAGAAGGCCGAGCGGAAGGCCGTTCCTCGCATCTTCGGAAGATTTTTGTGGCACACCCGTGCGATATCAAGGCAGATCCACATGATGAAGGCCGACCCGGTCCAGAGGAACACCGCCATTCCGCGCTGGTCCCCGTAGCTCAGGGGCAGGTTCGGGTCGGTGACGGGCGTCCGGCTGGCAAGGAATCCTGCCGTCACGGCCGAGCATGCGATGACCGCAGCCCACCGGCCGAAGGCGAGTTGCCGCCGTCGTGCTTCAACATCATCGACCGCCGCCAGCAGGATGGCGGTCCGGAACTGCCAGAACCCCAGCAGCAGAGACAAAAGCGTGGCGAGACCGGCGCGGTTGCGGCCGCCGAGCACCGGGTCGACGCCGTAGTAGACCGCCGGGATGTACAGGGTGCAGGCGATTGCCGCGAGGATGGTCGCGCGGAAGACACTGCCGCGGTGCGGATCGAGCGCGGCGGGCAGCCGGAGGATCGTCAGGACCCAGAGCGTGGCTGCCGGGACGTATTCCATCAGCCGAAGACTTGACGGAACGCCAGCGGCTCGGGCGGGGTGCCGGCGTCGCTGTTGATGATGCGGGTTGCGAGCTGATCGGCGAGGGCTTCGGCGGCGAGTTCGGCGTCGTCGGTGTAGCTGCTGCGGGCGAGGGCGCGCAGCACCATTTCGCCGTCGAGGTCGGGGAGGAGGGCTTTGACCAGTTCGCTGCTGACGCCGTCAAGGTCGTGGTCGAGGATCATGTGGCTGAATTCGTGGAGGATGATCTGTTGCCGGTGCCAGTCGGATTTGGTCGGGGCATGGAGGACGACGTCCCGGTCTTCGCAGATGAGCCAGACCCCGCATACTTCTTCGTTGGCTAGTTCGGGAAGCTCGGCGACCGTGATGGTTCTGCCGCGCTTTTGTTCGAGTTTCTTGTGGATGAGTTCGAGCGTGGCGTCGTTGGGCAGGCTGAACGCGTGTTCGGCCTTCTTCGCTACTTTGCGGGCGTCACGGTAGTTCATTGCCGGCGTGGGCGGGGGAGTGCGGAACGTTGACCGGGCCGATCTGGTTCAGGGAATACCCGTCAGGGTAAAGGCTCGAGCCTGCGTCGCCGGGGGTGAAATGGGGTTTTGTTTTCAGCGGACGACGGCGGGTGATTGCGTTGCGTAGTTTGAGTCCGGTCGTGAGGGCGGTCCGGGAGATCCGGCCGGCTCGGGGGAGGCCGAGCGCGTGGGTGAGGCGGTCGTCGTCGAGCATGGTGCTGATCATTTGCTTGGCCACGGGGCGCAGCGGGGCCGGCAGGCGGTCCTGGAAAACCTGGACGGTGGCGTCCATCAGGTGCCGGCCCTCGGGCGAAGCCGCGACGTGCGTGGTCTCGTAGTTGTCGAAGAAGGCCTCGGCTTCTTCGTAGGTGGCGGGAACGCAGGTGATGTTCATGCGGGTGCCCAGTTCGGTGAAGAAGCGTGAGGCGGCTACGAGCTCGGCCTTTGTGGGTTGGCGCCATGCGTGTTGCTGGATCCAGCGGATCGGTACCACCAGCAGGGTGAGCAGCACGTAGAGAAAGTCGTCCTTGCTGCCGGGGACGTTGCGGTGCACGCGGTTAAGCAACTCGACCATGGGGCGGCCGCGGTCGCTATCCAGTCCGCAGGCAATGAGTTCGTAGATCACGATGGCCGTGTCGTAGGAGCGCTTCATGGCGCGCTGTTGGATTTCGGCATTGGTGTGAAGCGTCTTTGCAATGCTCGGGATCGCAAAGTTGCGGTAGTACGAGAGGAAGAACCCGAGTTCCATGTCCGCAGCGAGATCGAAAAGCATCATCTGGCGGAAGGTGGTCTCCCAATCGCTGGGAGAGGGAGTTTCCTGGCGGTCCAGGCTCGCGGCGAGGGTGGCGTTTATGTTCACAGTGCCCCCATTCGCCGTGCTCAAAGTTCGCTTTCGAAGCTGGGGGCTAAAGCTCCCAGCTAGGCTGACCTATTCCATGGTAGGACCGTTGCTATTACGTGGCTAGTTAACATGTAGACGGGTCTACTTTCTCAGCGCTTTGACCAGTCCCTTTTGCCCCTGATGCATCATGAGAGCGTGCGCGGCTGTGAAAGCTGGGGCTGCGATCGGGGCCAGAAAATTCATCCATAGCCGGGTGGGGCGGACTCTCCATTCGATGTCCATGCGGGTTGCTTCGCCATTTGTTTCGGGGCTGAGGGTTACGCGGCCGGTGCCGTGCAGGTGGCCACCGGCATCGAACTCAATTTCGTTTGGGGTGATCACCGTCGTTGGGTGGATGCTGATGGTGAGGGTGTAGCCCAAGGACGCCTTGAAGTTAAGGTACGCGGTGGTTGCCTTGAGAACGTCTTCCTGGGAGTTGCTTGCGGCCTCAGTACGAACGAGAGGTGCGGCGAAACTGCAGTATGGCCACCACTTGGGCCAGCTCATGTCGATGTCCGCGATGATCGCCCAGACTTCCTCCGGAGCGGCCGGAAGGTGCCAGGTGGAATTGAGGTCGAAAAGGCGAGCGGTCATGGGGATATTTTGGCACCGATCTGCCTTCGACAGCGCTGGGCTTTCCTAGAGGCCCATCTCAAGCCGTCGGCTTACAACGGTTCCGCGCTGCTACGCCGCTGGCTATGATCGCGTTCGCAGTGTCACTCAACGGGGCTTGAGTGTCTTTGTTCGCATGGGATTCGAGACACGTGGGTTATGAGACAGTGAGCTGCAACAACATTTTGATCCAACTCCGCTGGCGCCCGAACGCCGGAGAGCTCGAGCGTTGGGCTGAATGCGCATATTGGCCCGGCCTCGCCTACGACCGTCCACGAGTCACTGCCTCTTCATATTGACCTTGAGATCAGTTCCGTCGGGAATGATTCTGTGAACGGTGCCAAGTTCTCTGAGCCGTTCGAGAAGCGCCCTGTTCGCTCCCGTGTTCGGGAAGCGGCGACGCCTTCCGTTTGGGGCGCCGAGCGTCGGGTAGTCTCCGCCGAGCGCCTCCAGCACCGGTGTGAGATGGTCGAGGCTGGCTCCGCTGAGGAAGCGCTGCATGAGATTCAGCGTGAGCGAGTGGTCGACATGTGCACAGGCTGCCTGCTTAACGTCGGCCCAGGTAATCCTCGCGTTGTACCTGACGGCATAGGCAGTGAGAGCCTGCAAGGCATCCCTGTCCGCACCAACGGCGAACTCGGCGAATCGCTCTACGACACTCCGTTTGAGAGTTTCGGGAACTTTGCTGCTGGCAAGGAACCGCGTCATATCTGACGGCGCGAGAATCTCAGGGCTGATGAACGAAGCGATTGAGCGCGACGCCCTGATCGCATATTCGAGTCCTTGCCAGTCGTCAGTTGCGATCAACGCAAAGCTCGCGGCGTCGTCGTCAATGATGCGATTCTCGACTAGACGACCGACCCATTCCCCGGGCTCGGTCGGCACCGAGGAGGCGGGCAGAAAATTCTCGAGATGCAAGCTCTCAAGGAGTGATGCGCGCAGGGCGGCAGAAGGGAGGTGCTCGGCGCTATTCAACAGTTCCGAGGCAAGTTCGAGCTTTTCGGCTTCTTCGACATCGTCATCGACCGCGATTGTTCCAGCGGCGAGGACGACAGCAAGGTTGCCATCGATGCCATATTGCTCGATGTAGGCCGCCACATTGCCGAATTCCGACGGGAAACGTGCGTGAGAGGCGAGTGCCGGCCATGTACCCGGCGCAACGCCGTTCAGGTGAGGTAGACAGCATTCATCGACCGCTCTCCCCACCACGGTGGAGAGAGACCCGCGATCGACTTGGTCGACGCCCTCAATGATCGACACGAAGGCATCGGGATCCGTGACGGTTTGCTCGTCATGGGTAAGCAGGGCGAAGTACGGCCCGAGATCCGAGATAATTCGCTGGTAGACGTGTTTCGAGGTTTTCTGTAGGGCGTTGAGCGACAGGTCGCCGGACGGCGCGATCGCCATCAGCAGGTTGTCACGAGTTACTTCGAACCGCTCGACGTCGATGATTGCCTGGCGGACCGAATCGCTGAGCGGGGCGAGGTCCGGTACAAGGAAGTCGGCTGCGTTGACGACCTTCGCTAGACGCTTGGCGCGTGACGCTTCCTGCAGTTGAGAGAAGGACTTCAGCGCGGTGTGGTTGTCCTGTAGATAGCGTGTCAGGTCATCGCTGACGCTGTAGTCGATGCCATCCGCAAGTCCGGAGAGTGCGCCGTCAACTGCCAGCAAACGCTGTTCGTCGGCCAATTCGAGGTCCCCCGCCAAAACGATAAGCACGTCGGACCACCCACGGACGAGTCCGCCCACGAGCAGAACGATGTCACGCTCGCTCGACAGGTAGGCTTCCAGGAACTGTTTCTCGTCGTCGCCGTTCCTTCGTAGATTAGTCAGGACAGTCTCAGCGGAGGCCTCGTCGTTATTGAGCAGGTAATCCACAAAATCGAAGTTGTAGGAAGACTTCTCGCGCACCGCGAGCCTCGGCCGCTCGTGCAGCACAGCCTTTGCTTCCTCAGGAGATAACGGGAAGTAGAAGTCTATGGAGCCCGTATCGACGTTTTTCAAGATGAAGTTCATCGCGTTAGCGTTGACACGTTCGCCCACGAACGTGGACGTATACAGCGTGAAGTAGCGGTCGATGAATCCCTGAGTAACCAGTTCAACGGCGAGCTTCGATCCGAGGAGCGACGCGGCGCGCTCAGCAAACGACACCGCAGCGCCCGCGTAGCGTTTCATCTTGAGGTCTGGTCGGCCAATGAGATCGCTTACGTCCGCCTTGCTGAGGAACGCGATGTCGCGGCGGGCGGCGGTGATTTCGGCATCTATCTCGGCGCGAGCCGAGAACTCCCAGTTGGAGGGGTCCAGCGAATCACCGGTCGCGCGTTCCAGCTCTTCGCGGGTAAGACCTGACACCTGGGCGACGCCCCGGTAGGGGTTGTGATACGTAAATGAAAGATCAGCAGTCCCAGCCGCATACTTCTGCCAGAACCCCTTAGTCCGCATATCGTCCAGCGGGATCGGCGTGCCGTCGTACCGGATGTCATTGAACGAAAAGCCAGTGTGGCCGAGAACCAAGGCGATGTAGGCTCTAACCGCGTCGCCAACCTTCTCGCTCCGCGCCGACTGGTCATTCACATACCGGAGCCGGCGGCGCAGTACGGCGACTTCGGCATTGAGCCTGGCAGTATGTTCTTGCACCAGCTGCCGGCTCTCGCGATACAAAGTGTCGAGGTTGCTCGTGCCGAGCTTGATGCGCTCAAAGTCGGAGAGGTGCGTGCTCTTATAGAGCACCATTGCGAACAGGCGGTCATCATCCAGTTTAAGCGATGATTTTTTGATCACCTGCTGTTGGAAAATCACGAATTCATTGCGGATGTTCTTGATAAGACGCATGTCGGCGACGCGCTGGGCGACAAGGTCGATGAGATCATCAGATATCGAATGCTTGAGATCGCGGAGCTCCGCTACCATCAGCTCGCGGGCGCTCTGATGCGTGACGAACGGAACGACCGGGATCACAAGGTCGAAAAACTTCGTGCGATTTGCGCGCGCCACTTCAAGCGTCGCGGCATCAAAGGCCGGATCGTGGGACGCGTCCGGTCTGGCGGCCGCCTCTCGAGCGGCTCGCGTGCCGAGCTCTTCGAAGATGCTGTCCTTTATCGCATACAGGAAGCGTATTACTCGACCGTCGAGCTGCTTCGCCGCGTTCAGGATGGTGTTAAGTGCCCGCAACGTCTCGAAGATGTGCGCGTCCTCGAAGCGGTCGATATCTTCGAAAATGACTATGTCCGCGTCGACTACCTCGAAGAAGTAGACGATCTCGTCGAGATACTCATCGAAGTATGTGTCCGAAGCTGCGGACAAGGTGATCGTAGCTGCCCCAGCCGATACTTTGTCTATGCGGATTTTGTTGTGCGTCGCATACCGGACCGCGAGCACAAACGCTGCGCACACCAGAGCCATGCCTATGTTGGCCGTGATCGCCAAATCGGCGGGGACGGTGAACAGAGCAGTGAGCTTAGACGTCCACCCGAGGAGGAAAAAAGTCAGCGCGACCGGAACCCCGGCGGCAAGCGAGAACAGCGCCTCGCGCTTCGGACTGAACGTCGAAGTCCGCCGATAGCGCGAGCCGGGCATCTTCTCCGGTGTCTGCGTGTACAGGAGCTGTTTCACGATCTCTTTTTGGATCTGGTTCGTCTTCGTTTCGCGCAGCGGATTTGCGGCCTGGTCTACCTCTTGGCTGGGCGTCGCGGCCGCCTTCGTCGCGGCGCTTTCGGTTCCGAAGCCGAGCGTCGAGAGCGACACCTGGATCACTTTCCGGTCGGGGTCCTCGGCGACCCGTCGCAGGATGCTGCTCTTACCCACGCCGTAGCTGCCGGTCAGCGCGATGTTCCGTACGGCCTTTTCGCCAGTCCATCCGAGCGCGTTCTCGATCGCGTCAAAGTACACGGCGTGTTTTTCCGGCTGGTACCCCGGAGTCAAAGGATGTAGATCGGCGACTTTATGATGCTCGGGTAACTGCGTCGGTTCCAAGTCTGCTCTGCTCCATCCACTATGCACATAGCCGTGTAACCGACTCCTGCTTCAAGTATTACTTCACCCAGTCAATACAAGTGCCATGCACGATCCTTCGGACGTCGCGCAGTGCTTTATCTCCAAGCTCAACGTTGTCTGCACGAGTCCCACATGCACCCGAGGGATTGTCAAAATCTGCGCTCTCGACACTTAGCGCGCGGAGAGCTAGCTGCCCCGCAATTCATCAGGGTTCGTCTCGTATCCCTAGGGATTCGAGACGCTGAGGTTATGAGAAACAGAGATTCAGCTTTCCATCAGCGGACCCACGAAATCCTGGCATCATTAATAAGGAATCGGAAGCCGGAGGGCAGGTTCGGATTCACAAAGTCGACTGCGGCGGGAGACGTGGAGTCCGGAACAGTATAGAACTAAGGAGTTGGGGGACCTTTCTAGTAGGCGCTAGGAGGTCCTCCGTGCTCCGTATTCTACCCAGCAAGCAGGGCGTCGGACCGACCAGTTGGGTCGCCCCGTGATCCTCAGAACGTCCAGCCCTGGCCTTCGATAAAGCCCATTAGGTTCACACATGGGACGCCGATGGCCTGGCATACGTCCGGAATTTTCGGTTTTTGGAGGTTCCCGCTGAAATGTTCCTCGGTTACGACTGTGCCCGTTGTAACCATGGCTAGCGCGATGACAAAAGGGTCGGCACCATTTCGCCCGGTCCCAGCCCCAACAAGCTTGGGATGGGACCGGAGAATGTCCCGCGTAGCCATCTGGACCTCTTCGTCCAGCTCACAAAATAGTTCGCGTTGGTTACTCGCCCAGGAGGAGGCGTCATCGTCACGGCGGTTCAATTCCTCCCGGACGATGTCCACGGAGCGAATACGCCCGTCGACGATCATCCCCTCGATGTTGGCCCATAGCCCTTGGAAAACGGTTGGACGGAATAAGTCACGCCGGCCATTGAGTATTGCGCTTGTATCGAAGGAATAGAAGTCCCGCATCAGATGACTGTCCGAAGACTAGCAGTTTCCGCCAGCCGGCTAATCTGACCAACCTTGACATTGAGGTAGATCGCGGCAGTATTGCTGTCGATCACGCGCCTCCTATGCGCATCCGCTACATGCCTCACATATCCCTTGCCAAGATCCCGAACAGTGTTTCGGTACCAGTTGCCGCCCCCCGCACGACTTTGCACTTCCTCCCTTTCGTACGCTGCCAAGAATGTCTCGCGCTGTTGCTCGTAGAACGTCCTGGAGACTCGACCCAGAATTGTAAGCCGCCGCAGGATTACTTCTGCGCTAACCCCAAATGCAGCAGCAACGGGCTTCAGAGTCTCGTAGTCCCAAGTATTTGGACTATCTCTCCGCGCGATAACTTCAGGACGTGAAAGCAAGACGTTCCCAGGAACTAGCAAGGATCCGGCGATTGCGTTGCAGCGAGCTTCCAGCTCTCTGTCCGGACTTGTCGCTCGCAGATCTGTAGTCGTATCGCAAAGTCCCTCTGTATGAAGTAGCAGGTGCGCATACTCGTGCATCAGAGAGAATAAGCGACCACGTGGACTGTCGGCGCCGTTCACCACTATCACTGGTAGGACATCGAAATGCAGCGAAAAGGCGCGCATCTCCTTCACTGCGATGCGGCCCCCACGAGTGGCCGCCACCAAGACGCCGGCCTCTTCTAAGGCAGAAATCCAAAAATTCAGGTGCTCGTAAGGTGTACCAGCATTTTGGGGCAGATCGAGGGCAGAAGCTGCAAGTAAGGCATCACGGCCGGCGCGCGCAAGCTCCTCATCGCTTCCCGGAGTCTCAGGCAGACGCCAAGCGGAAGCGATGTCCTGATCGTCCAACTCGGAAAGTTCCAGCAAGTAGTCTCGTTGTGTATGCGCACGTCGGTACTCGTCATGCAGGTCAGGGCTCCATTCCCCGGCCTCAGAACCTGCCATCCTCCGAAAGTCTCTCAGAGTGTCGAATCCGGACGGCGGCTCCGAGAGGAAAAAGACCGACAAGGATCTCTTGTAAACGGCGGCTGCCTTCTTAAGCTGGGCTACTGTCGGCTGTTGTTGTCCACTTTCCCAAAGCGCGACACGGTCGTCCGGAACGCCAATCTTTCGTGAAGCGGCGAGGTCAGAAAGGCCGCATGTTTCCCTGGCCCAGCGAAGCACTGACACTTCAACGAGAGCGGGGATGGACGGCATGACTCAATCATGCCGTAGTTGGTACGTCCAGTTAGAACATTGAAGCTTGGAAGATCCGCAGGTCGTGTGGATGGAGGCGGCTATAACCCCATGCGCATATAGCGGTACACGGTGGGCCGGCTCGTGCCGATGATCTTCCGATATCGGCCGCCGCCAGGCTTCTTGCCTCCGTTAGGCTCGGGCCCGGCATGCAGAGTTCGGCGGGTGAGGACGCTGCCACGGATCTCGGTCTACTCGACGACGCGATACAGATCGCGCAGTAGGGCATCCGTAATCGGCGAGTCAGGTAATCGATTTCCGATGGATAGCGCCAGATCCATGAGAACGTCACTACCCTGCGGGACGAAAAGTTGATCTGATTGAGGCAACACTGGTTTGAGCTCGTGGCGGAGTCTTCCCTCGAAGTAGACGGCGGCTTCGAGATGTCGCGCTGCGTCGTTGGACCTCCAGCCCCAGGTGTTAGTCGTCACCCACCCGCGCTGGCGGGCTGGCCGGCCGTAAGGAGACATCTGAACATCGATCGGCGCACCTGCATCCATGTCCGGCCGGAGAACGTAGATGACGCAGATGTCCTCGTCGTCGACGGGTGAGGCCCGAAGGATCCCGGGCGTGGCCAGCTGAAGCCTCGTTGTAGCGAACCAGCAGGCTACAAGAAAGTCTTCGGTGAGGTCCAAGGATGGCGTCGCCAGCCCGTAGTGCTGCGCGAACGAGGTCTTCAGGTTGTCACCACGAAACGTAGACCAAGTTTCATGGTCGTAAGAGTGCGGCTTTTCGGGTGATATTTCGACGGCAGATTCGATGAGTGAGTTGAATGCCGTGGCCGCCGCTGCCGGGGTAGAGCGTCGGGTGCCACTAGGCAAGAGGGATGGTTCAATCGCATGGGCATCCCCGAAGAGCTTGAGACGCGTTGCACGCGAGCGTTGCAACGTATGTTCCCGGTTTTGCCCTCTATACAAGGGGACACCGTCACCCAAACTATTTGACACAGCGCTCTGGCTGTTCTCTTCCAGCAGCGTGATGAGCGTGTCGGCGGAGTCGGCGAAGTACCGAGGCACCGTTCGAAAGGGGACCGACAAGTGGCCGAAAGTTCCGTCTGTGAGCTTTCTGGCTCGATAAATGGAGTCGTTCTCGGAGAGAAAATCGTGGCTATAGACCTGGCCGTAGAACGGGTCGACGAGCCCAGCCTGCACGCGGGGCGGAACAACCAAGAATGCGGTTTCGTTCACGGTCGCTCGAGGGTTCTTTTCCCATGAGAGGTCAGAAACGTCGTCCACGTGATCGAGATTGAGATGCGAAAGGCTCGCGGTTTCGCCAAGTGACTGGCTGTGACTGACTCCGGACGGGAGGCCGATAGGAAGTCCCCACACGCGAAGAATGAAGAGTTCTATGGCGGATTGTGCCTCATCAGGTAGGCGACTGCTCCAGAACGTCTGGATTCCTAAATCAACTGCTTTCTGCCAAGTGTCTAGCATGAGTGCGATGAACGAAGAAAGGACAGCCATTGGTTGGATGAGGATATCGATCAGGACATCAGGCCCTGTGATTGTGAACCACGTAGAGTCGGGTGCGTCTGGCCCGATGGGACGCATATCAGCGAGAGGTTCGAGCCGCAGTTCAGAAAGCGCTGACGAGGCGCGCTGACGTTGTTGTTCGTCGAGTTCCGTGGCGGCCAGGATCCAATTGAGGTGCAGGGGATCGAGATGCAAGTCCACGAGGGCGCCACTGATCTCCGCGAACAGAGCCTCTCGCACCTCAGTGGGCCCGACTGGGGGGCTCGTGATGTGAAGGCCTGCAGGGACGAGTGCCTGCTGCCGACAGGATTCGTCGATAACGCGGGGAGCTGCGCGCATGATCGCAGTGGCCCCAATGTTGCGGAGAATTAGGGTGCGAATATGGTTGCGGATGTGGGGCACATCTGAATACTCCCACAGAGTGGCGGACGGTCTCGTCTAGCGCCACGCGAACCGACCGCTGGCGGGCAGGCCGTAACTGTGCCGGAAAAAGCCATTCTTCACGCCCAGATTAATCTCGCGCAGTCGTGGCTCGATCTGAGCTGCAGAGAGCGTCTCGAAACCCTTCAGATACTAGACGTATCTACGGTCGCATGATGGTCTCGCGAAGGAACGGTGGAACGCTGCGAGTCGGCGATTCTCATAACTATGTGTCGAAACCTTGCGGTTGAATCGCGGTACGAACCTTTAGTTACGAGACACCTGTAAGGGTCGTGACGAAGCTGATCGTATGCGCGAGGGTATCGAGCGAACTCTTGCGATGTCACGGTGGGCGTTAGCGTCCGCCACACGTTTACCCCACGGAAATGATGAAAACCGCTGACATGTCACGGACTTTGTACGAGGCAGAAATCCGCTAGATTCCGCGGATTTGCAAGACAACACAAGCCGTTGGCAGACAAAGAAATATGCCCTCCCCTGAGAAGAGGTCAGGAGTTCGAATCTCCTTAGCTCCACAGTGAAGGCCCTCCCACCTGCGGAAACGCTGGGTGGGAGGGCCTTTGTCGTTCCCCTTTCTTGGAACTGCGTCACGCCACGCACCTTTTTGGCGCCCGGACTCCTCCGAAACCCCGAAACCCGCTCGCAGTCCGTTGAGGGCACCGAAAACCTGCTCGGCGTGATGCGGCCCGCGTCGAGCCTTAGGTCATCCGCTCAGCGAGGGACACAATGATTCCCTCTGGACCTCGCACGTACGCCATGCGCCAGGCTCCTTCGTACTGGCCGATACCGCCGACCAACCCGTAACCCTCGGCGGCAAGCCGGTCGACATGGGCCTGAAGATCGTCGACTTCGAAGGACAGGCTGCGCAGCCCTAGTTCGTTGGCCATGGCGGCAGGCGATCCCGGCTCCGGGTCCGGCCTGACGAAGCTGGATAGCTCAACCCCTGTTCCTCCGTCAGGTGTCCGCAACATGACGATCTCCGTGCGGGAGTCAGGGATCGCTATGACCGTGTCGATGAATTCGCCCTCCACGAAGGTCCGGCCCTCGACCTCGAGCCCGAGTCCTACGAAGAACGCCGTTACCTGGTCGAGGTCCTGAACGGTTACACCGACGTGGTCGAACCGCATGATTCGGGACATGGGACAAGCCTCCAAGTGTTCGTTTCACGGCCCAGGACGGAGCCTACCGGGGACTTTACGGCGGATTCACGTCGGGAGAAAGTCATCGTCCGGACGGCAGCCTGGCGGCGTGCCCAGCAAGCCTGCCGGCTGGCTCGCACGGCCCGTGCGTAGGCTTGGGGAGTGACCATGCATGAGAACCAGCTCAGCCTAGGCCGGACTGAAGCCGTGCGCCTGGTGCGGGGCCTGTTTCCTTCGGTCTCAGAACCGGAAGTAACCGCGGTCGAGAGTGCCGGAACGGTCAATTACGTGTACCGGGTGGGAACATGGTGCGCCGCCAGGTTCCCAATACAAGGCGGTGACGCTCGCGAAGTCCGCGAAGTCCTTCTCGCGGAACACTCTGCAATGCGCGAGTTCGCCGCAGTGAGCACCGTGCCGTCCCCTTTGCCTGTAGCGATTGGTGAGCCAAGCGGAGAGTACCCGTCACCCTGGTCTGTCCAAACGTGGATCGACGGCGAGATCGCGACCCCGGCCTCGGTCGCGTCGTCGACGTCGTTCGCGGTGGACCTTGCGGCGCTCATCGCGAGCCTTCGGCGGGCGGACACAAAGGGTCGCTCATTCTCCGGCGAAGGCCGCGGCGGGGAGTTGGCAGCGCACGATGCGTGGATCGCGCAGTGCCTGCAACAGAGTGATGGACTCTTGCCGGTGGATCGGCTCCGCCGGGCCTGGGCATCGCTCAGATCGCTGCCTCGTCACGGTGACGATGTGATGTCCCACAAGGATCTCATTCCCGGAAATGTGATCCTCAGGGACGGTCGCCTCGAGGGCATCCTCGACACCGGTGGCTTCGGTCCTGCCGACCCCGCGCTCGACCTCGTCGCCGTGTGGCACATGCTCGACTTCATCCGACGAGAAACGGTCCGCGCCAATCTCGCGATCGGGGACCTCGAATGGCAGCGGGGTGCCGCCTGGGCCTACGAACAAGCGATCGGGCTCGTCTGGTACTACGCCGAGTCGAATCCCACAATGAGCGCACTTGGACGGAGCACACTTGATCGGCTGCTCACGGATCCGCTCTTGGGGCTGTAGAACGGATGCCGCCGGTCATCTTCTGCCATGTCAGACTGGACGCATGTGTCCCCTCCCTATGAAGCCGCGCGCTCTGTCCGACAGCGTTGACGGCGGGAGCCCGACGCCGCCGAGCGCCGCGCGCCGCCACCTCGCCCTTAGGCTCGACGACGGTTGGCTCAGGTTCCAGACGCGTCTCGCGATCCGGCGCGGTCGGGTGGAGACGGTCATCCCTTACACCGGTTACGGCACCACTTCCTGGGTCCGGGTCTTGGCGCGCATTGTCCGCAGTGAACCGCGGGACACGGGGAGCGGTCCTCAGGCCGGTGCGCTCAAACCGCTGAAGGATGGCATGCGCGGCTGGCGCAATTTCACGAGTGCGCCCGTGGCACACGCTGCCGTGCGCGTGATCATCGCAGGCACTGTCCATGATGTCGAAGCCGACCGCGGAGGCGTCGTCGACGCGCGTATCCCCGTAGCCCTCGACGCCGGCTGGCATACAATCACCATTGAATCCGGCGGATCCAGGATCGTGGAAGCCCCGGTGCAAATCATCGCTGACGACACAGACTTCGGCGTCGTCTCCGACATCGACGACACCGTGATGGTCACGGCGCTGCCTCGTCCATTCCTAGCTGCCTGGAACACGTTCGTACTTGACGAACACGCGAGGACCCCGACGCCGGGCATGGCTGTGCTGTACGAGCGGATCGTAAGGACGGTGCCCTCGGCCCCGGTGGTGTACCTGTCGACGGGCGCTTGGAACGTCGCTCCGACGCTGTCGCGCTTCCTGTCCCGAAATTTGTATCCCGCCGGTCCCAAGCTCCTGACCGACTGGGGTCCCACCCCAGACCGCTGGTTCCGCAGCGGCCAGGAGCACAAGCGGACCTCTCTGGAGCGTCTCGCGGCGGAGTTCCCGGGCATCAAATGGCTGCTGGTTGGCGACGACGGACAGCACGACGAGGCCATCTACGCAGAGTTCGCCCAACGCCATCCGCAGAACGTCAGGGCTATCGCGATCCGCCAGCTCTCCGCCAGCGAAGCGGTACTCGCTGGCGGGCGGTCGAAGTCCGCGGCTCAACCCACTCCGGGGATCCCTTGGATCTATTCTCCGGACGGTGCAGGGATGTCGGCCCAGCTAGAGCAGTTGGGCATCATCCGGCGCAGCGTCCGGTCCTCCGCGGTCGGCTGAGTCGGCCCTACTGGTAGCTGATAGCTGTGCCGGCTGCGCCGGACCAGGTGATTCGTCCGCCTTGGTAGTCCTGCGCCACACCGGCGCCGAAGGCGAACTCATTGGTCGTCGGGTAGCCAAGGCGGCCGTTCTCCCAGCCCTGGGATGCGTAGGCTGCGCGGATAGCGCCGGCGTTGGAATGGGCCCCTGAACCGGCAGACCAGTAGATGACGCCGAACTGGAAGTTCTGGTAGACCCCACCGTTCTTGAGCCCGGTGATTTCATCGCTGGTGGGGTATCCGAGGATGCCGTTCTCCCAATTAAGTCCGGCCCAGGCGGCGTCGATGGCGGCCCTGGTGATGTGGGCGCCGGTGGCCGGTGACCAGTGGATGACACCGTGCTGGAAGGTCTGGTAGACGCCTCCGTTGGTGAGGCCGCCGATTTCATTGCTGGTGGGGTATCCGAGGGGGCCGTTCTCCCAGTTTTGGGCGGCCCAGGCGGCGTCGATGGCGGCCCTGGTGATGTGGGCGCCGGTGGCCGGTGACCAGTGGATGACACCGTGCTGGAAGGTCTGGTAGACGCCTCCGTTGGTGAGGCCGCCGATTTCATTGCTGGTGGGGTATCCGAGGGGGCCGTTCTCCCAGTTTTGGGCGGCCCAGGCGGCGTCGATGGCGCCCTTGGTGATGAAGGCGCCGGTGGTCGCCGTCCAATGGATCACGCCTCCCGTGTAGTCCTGATAGCACCCACCGGCGGCGAGCCCGCACACGACCGCTCCGGTGGCCGTACCGGCGCCCGGAGGAACCGCGGCTGCTGCTGCAATGGCGTCCGCGCCCGGTGTCCCTCCTCCAGACGTTCCTCCAACCTTGATGACGAGATCGTCGATGTACTCGTCTCCCATTTGCGTCAGATGCTCAGCGCCGAGCTGGAGCGCCGACACTGTGGTCGCTGTCGTATTGACTTGGTTGCTTGAAAAGATTGATGTTCCGTCAACCCAGACTTCAACCGTGGACGCGGCGCCGTTTGCTATGACATGCATTCCAACATGCCGCCACGCATTCAGCGCAATGGAGCCCGACACCAACTTGGTGTAAGTAAAGCCCGTCGAGGATGTTACCCGGAGCCAAATTTGGCCGTTGCTGTTGTAGCGGTAGATGTCCACGAACCTTGTGGTGTCGAAGAAGAACCGGAAGTAGGGGACATCGTTTCCGGCGACGCCCGCGGTGGTGATATTGAACCAGGCGTCCGCATATACGTCATTGGAATTTGCCGGGAGCGTGGTCACCAAGTTGGCCAGGGAACCGGGGTCGGTGGTCACATGCAGGTGGGCCGAACATGATCCGGAGTGGGCCTGTGAGTTGTCGATGGTGGCCGTTCCAGTTGTTCCGGTATTAACCGTGAAGCCGTCAAGGGTTCCGGATTCGAAGTTGTTGGCCACAACCGTTGTTCCAGGATAAGTGTTCGTGGGAGCTGGAACTCCGGCTGAACAAGTGGTCGGCGGCGGGGCGGCTGCGCTTGCCGGACCGGACGCAAAGGCCAGTGCCATTACGGGCACAGCAAGTGCGCTGATGAAGCTCAAGCTAAGCAGTCGTTTCACTGATCTGTCCTCCCACTTCGGTCAACGTCCGCCACCACAGTGGTGCCGAAAAGCTGCCGGTGAGTGCGGAGGCTCGTGGCCCAGGCACCCGGCAACGCGGTCGAGAACCTATGGCACCATGGGGGCGGTTACAGGAGCGTTACCAAATCCCTAGGTGGGTGATGACGGCGGTGGAGTAGAGGCATGACCGGTTGACCTCCGCAAGCTCAGGGGTGCACGCTGAGGACGTCGGGACCGAAGCTGGGCAGCCCCGGGGCCCCCGCATAGCCCAAGCGGGGGAGGGAGAAGATGTCCTCCATCGTGGCGAGCAGGCTGTAGTGGTTGTACATCTTTGCGCTGCTGGTGCCCGCACTGGTGAACCGGGAGAGCACAAGCGCGCCGATAAGGCCGCCGGCTGTTCCGCCTGGCAGACCGGAGGGGCCGGTTGCGTTACCGTCCGCCTCGTCAAAGGTGATGACGAGCAGGCCGTCCTGCCGATACGCCTGTGAGTTGAGGATTGCTGGGACTTGTTCCTTGAGCCAGGTGTCTGCGGTCGCCAGTCCGCCGGGTTGTCCATTGACGCAGGGGCTGTCGTGGCCGTCGTTGCAGAGGTTGGGGCTGATGTAGGCAAGGTTCGGAGTGGTGGCCGCGGACTGCAGGTCCCTCGCGAGGTTGGAGTAGTCCACTACGTTGTCTTGGCAGCCAGGGAGGGAAGTGATGCTGGTGAAATAGACGAAGGGATTGTGGCGCGTGGCGTACTGGTCATTGATTTTGGCGTTCTGGGAGTCGTCCTTTGCACCCGGGTTCGGGTGGCGGCACGGCGTTCCCATATCTTCCATGTATCCCTTCCAGGTTTTCCCGGCGCCGCTAAGTTGCCCGGCGAGAGTCGGGACTGAAGCGGGGTAGACGCAGCCCGATCCGAGCACTTGTCCCGGGTCGGCGGTTCCGGTTTGGATGAACGGAGCGTAGGTCGTGCAGTCGTTGCGCGTCATCGGGTTGGATGCCTGCCCGGAGATCTGGGCCAGATAGTTGGGGTTGGAATGATGGGCGACCCCGTAGTACTGGGTCAGGAGGACGCCCTGACTGCGCAGGGTTTGGGAGAGGTAGGGGGCTGCCGAACCCGGACCCCAGGTCTTGTTGTAGCTCTGGTTTTCCAGATTGATTACGAAGATGTGCCCGACTTTCCCGGCTGCAGCAGATGGTACGGGACTGGCGGGAGGCGAGGCGGACGTCGGGGACGCGGAGGAACCGGTGATCGTGGTGGGATCAGGAACCGGTGTTCCACCACCCGATGGACCTTGGCAAGCCGTGCTGATCACCAAGAGCGCAGCTGCCATGACGACGCGCCGAGTCCGGGGACGGCGGTATTGCGGACCGTCCTGGCGCGGGACCTTCCTGCCGGATTTCATTCTCAGTTTCATCTGATCCTTACTCCTCCAAATTCCTGCCGACCTCGGGCTGAGGCCCTGGCCCGCATGGCGGCAGGTCTGCGCCGAAGGGTCACGCCTCGTTTTGGCGGTAGCAGGTATCGCGGAAGCGTTCCGGTGCGGACACTTTTGCACACTAAGTTCAACAGGGCTATGGTTCCGGGCTTCGGGTTACCTGTGAATTCGGAGCCGGGGCCATAGATGCAGCGGCTCCGCGCCTGGACGATGGAGGAATGGGCCGGGCCTTGTTTCGGTGCCTGTTTGCCGCCACACTGGCTCCCATGCACGTGGAGGAACGGCGAAACGGCAAGTGTTTCAAGACTGCCCAGCGCGCGGCTATGACGATCGCGCTCGTGGCTTCCTTGGCGCTGGCCTCCTCCGGATGCACCGACGGATCGAAGGGACAACAGTATCCTGAGGCAAGCCGGGCAGCTGGAACCCCGCCGACCGGAACTTCGACGGCGGGATTTTCGACGGCCGGAACTGCGACAGTGGGGGCGGGCGCAGGGCAGTCCGAGGCGACGGGACCGATGCCCGTGGGTGATTTGCCCGGATGGCGGCGGGTATTCAGCGAAGACTTCAGCGAGGGGGACGTCCCGGTCGGGAGTTTCCCCGGTGCGGCGTACAGCGCAAAATGGAGTGTCAACTACGCTGACGGCACACCGGACACGGCCGGTCAGCAAAGCGGCGGCAGGTCGGGGTACTACCCATCGAAGGTGCTCAGCGTCAAGGACGGGATGCTCGACATGTACCTGCACACCGAGAAGGGTGTCTCGATGGGGGCGGCACCGTCGCCGAAACTGAATCCGGCCAACGGGCGCCCGTACGACAGTCTGTTGTACGGGCGGTATTCGGTACGGTTCAGGTCCGAGGCATTGCAGGGGTTCAAGACGGCGTGGCTCCTGTGGCCCGATAGCGGAGTGTGGCCGCGTGACGGAGAGATCGACTACCCCGAGGGTGATCTGTCCAAGTCCTTTTACGGCGCCGTCCACCAGGCCGGCTCGGACAAGGACATTTCCCGCAATATCCAGTCGGGTGCGCAGTTCACGTCTTGGCATACCGCGACGACCGAATGGACGCCTGGGCGCGTTGAGTTCTTCCTCGATGGTGTCTCGATCGGTGTCAGCACTGTCGGCATCCCCGACAAGCCGATGCATTACATCCTCCAGACCGAATCCTGCCTGACCGGCTGCCCCGCACCTGCAACAGTCGGGCACCTGCAGGTGGCCTGGGTGGCAATTTGGGCGAAAGCGTAGGTGCATTGCCCGCCCCTCGTTACCGCGCCGCTTCCGTTCGCCGGGACCGTCGGTCCACGCCGGCGAGGAGGACCAGAGTGAGTACGGCCAGGAGGGACACAGCCACCGACGGATGCCAGAAACCGGAGTAAAGCATCGCCGTCGAGAGCAGGATTGCCGAGGCAAGGCTGAAGCTCACCGCTATCGCGACGGCCAACGGGAGCACTTCGAATCCGGTTCCTTTTCGGAGCCGGGCGGGTTTCAGGAGCAAGATGAGCGCTGTTCCCGGGCCAGCGAGGAGGAACGGTCCTATGATGGCAAGGCGTAGAGCCTCCGGGCCTGTAAAGGACAGGGGAATCGAAGCCAGCGCAACGGCGGCCACGATGGCGCCGATCATGCCGACGGTTCTTTCCTTAGATGCCATTCGGTGCTCCTTGCAGGTGGTAGATCACTCCGCCTCCGTTGCGGTACTCCACTGTCCACCCTCCTTGGACTGCGCATCTGTCGATGAAGTGCGGGAGGCCTTCGCTCGGCCCCGTGTTGAGAAGGTCGGCTGCGGCGACCTGGCTTGCAGTGACTATCAAATAGGCGCCTGCCGATGGGACGAGTTGGGTTATCGATGCGCAGCCGGGCTGCGGGTCGCCAGGGCGTGCCGGCTCCGCTTGGAGGACTGTCTGGTACCGGTATCCGGTGTAGTGCTCATACCGCCACGCCGTGTCGTGAACTGCCTCGATGAGGACCGAACCACGGGGCGCGGTGGCATAGAGCTGGTTGACCAGGGCGATTTCGTCGGGAGTGAAATTCTCAATTGCGTCATTGCCGTACCTGGTGGTGACCGTGCCCGCGGCAATAACGGAACCTAGCATGAGGAGCGCTGCCAGCTGGCGCAAGCCGGGCGGACTGGGACCAGCGGGAAGAAACGGAAGCACAACGAGGCTCGCGGCGAAGGGCAGGCTGAATAGGTATATCCGGAGCAACAGCTCACCGCCGTACGACTGGAGCGGGAACATGACGAAAGGTGCCACCGTCCCCATTGCAGCAGCCAGCCAGCGCGTCCCCAGTCGTCGTCCCCGGAGGCTACCCAGCCCCGCGAGGCCCCAGACCAAGGCTCCCTCCGCGAGCCGGGAGTAGACGATGAACTGGTGGGCAGGGTTACCGCCCACCCTGTTGAGCAATGAGGCAGAAGCCGCGGCGTTGATGTTGCCTATGGATCCGAAGAGGGTGTGCAGGTGGCCAATGAGGAAAGGCGTGGCGGCCAGGACCAGCCAGCAGACCGGAAACAGCAACGCCAGGACCGGCAGGAACCGCAGCCGGCACCGTCCGCTCAGGGCGAGCAGGGCCAGGATAGGAATCGCGGCGAAAGGTGTGAGTTGATGGGCGACCGTCATCCCGGCCAAGAGCACCGCACACACCGCGGCCAATATGATGAAGGCTGACCGTGACAGTTCGGCCGGTATCGGCGCCGGTTTCACGGGTTCGAGCCGGCGCACGAGATTCCTCAGCCGGCTGGCGAGTTTATTCCCCGGTTTCCACGGCCACCCGGGGAATACTGTCAGGACACAAGCGACCAGGGTCAGCAGCAGCAGCAAGGCGCAGGCTTGCGGGGAGAGGTAATCCTGCCCCACCCAGCTGGCAAGGTAGAACATCCATACGCCCGCCCACGCTTGCCTCCGGGTGGAGGTGAGGCGCAGGGCCAGCGCCAGCAGGGCGGGCATGAGCAGGACGTTGACACCGACCGGCGCCCACGTAGCAGCCCAGGTCAGATCGTGGACTCCTGTCGTATTCGAGAGCATCGCCAATAACCCGAAAAACCCGGGCCAGTTGAAATATGCGTCCAGCTTCCGGTCCAGGCCTCCGGACTGCGTGATGTAATCGGTGATGCCCAAGTGGCGGTAGCTGGCTTCCAGACGGGGCAAACCGTGAATGATCGGGTCTGCCCCGTGCAGAATGACGATCAATACCAGAAGCTGAATGACGAGCAACCACGGGCGAAGAACCTTGAGACCGAGGGAACCGACGAAACCGGCAAGGCTTAGGCCCAGGGCAAAAAAATAGGCGAAGGGCAGGACTTGGATCAGGCCAGCGCCGCCAATGTCCTGTGCGTTGACCGTTTTGAGCGCCCAAACTCCCAGGATCAGAGCGGTCGCCGCCATGACCGCGAGAGCCCCCATAATGCGCGGGTCACCCCGGTCGGCCCGATGCTGGGCTTGGTGCAGATGTTTTGTGTCGCTCGTGCGGAAAGGGACCACGCCGACGTCGGATCGGTGCAATCGCGCAGTGGAGACCCGCCACGGGGTTTGTACGGCCATCACGGAGCCGGGACTCCATGTGCTCGTGACCCGGATGTGCGCTCGACTTTGTGTTTGGCCGGGGCAAGGCGATGCTCCTGCGAGAAGTGATGCAGCCGCGCGGCGGCGACCACCGCCGTGGCCAGTTGGGACGCCAGCCAGAGCACGGAAACTCCGACGAGCCCGTAGCGCTGGGCGACCGCCGGGGCCGGCGCCACTGAGACCACGAACGCCGCAATCGCGACCACGGTCGACTCGGCCAAACGTCCGGCGGAACGGCACACGCCGTAATAGACCTGAGTGACGCAGGTGAGCATCAGGGCCGGGACGAGGACAGGCAGCAGCACCCACGCCGATGCGTAGCCGGATCCCAACAGGGGCAGAAGCAGCGAGCCCGCGGCGAGCAGCAGAACCCCGGCGAGGGCGGTTAGGAGGAGACTCATCTTCAAGGCCCGCCGGATCAGGCCCGCACGTGAGGAGAACCGGCTATCGGACGTGTCAGCGGCGATAGCGGTCTGAAGCGAGTAGCCAGCTGATTGCGGCACAAAGAAGATCGCTGACGCAAGCATCCAGACGAGGTACCAGGCCGCGGCGGCCGACGTGTTCAATGCCGCTGCCACGACAAGTGGAAGGACGTATCCGGGTGCGCGGTCGGCCAGCATCAGCGCATGCTGACGGAGGCCCGGGCCCCAGACTTTCGCCGCCTCACGCCAACTGAGCTGTGTCCAGTCCGGAGTCGTTTCGGTGCGTCTAAGCTGGTGCAGGCCCAGGAGTACGCTCGCCAGGGCACCCGTGGCTACGGCGACGACGATTGCGGCTGGAGCGCGGTAACCCGCAAGCAGGCAAGCCGCCAAGGTAATGAGCTGGCACGCGGCCTGGACCAGGCTGCGCGTCAATGCACGATCTGCCCGGGCCTGCGCGACTGCAATGTGGTCGAGCTGGTACGCGACCGAGGCAAGGAGCGCAGCCGCGAAAAAGCCTGCACTCATGACAGGATCTTTCCAAGCGGTGCCGACGCCGGATCCCAGGAAATAGGTCACAACGACTACTCCCGCACCCGTGAGAAGTGACGAAAAGCTCACCGCCCCGACGCTCGCCGGTATCAGGTTCCGGCCTTGATCCGGCTGGGCAGGTAACAAGGTCAGTGTTGCTGGGCCGACCCCGAGCATTCCCAGCTGTACCGTCAGCATCGTTGCGGAGACCACGGCAGAGGCCAACCCCAGGCGATCGGGAGGAATCATGAGCGCGGCAAGCGCCCAGAATACGAGCCCGGCCGCCATTGGCGTGATGCGGGCGGCGGCTAGCCACACGGCGTTCCCGCCGAGGGACAGTCCTTGCTTGGGAAGGCGCAGTAAAGTGCTGCTAAAGGCCCCGTAGTTGTATACGAGGAAGCCCGCCCAGTAGGGCAGGTACCGGGGGGCTGTGGCCAAGGAAAGAAGGACGCCTCGCGCCGTTGCGAGCAAAGGCAGCAGCACCAGCCACCCGGCCCTGCCAGGGTGCTTGTACATTGTGCGTGCCAAGCCTGCCCCGTCCTGCAGCCACTGGTCGCGGGCGTACCCGAAGGTGTCAGCGAACCGGTGCCTTACGAAAGTCGTGGGGGAGACGCCGATGCGGTATCCACCGTCCTCAAGCCGGATCCTGAGCTCGATGTCCTCGCCCGAGCGGAAGCTTTCATCGAACCCGGCTTCGAGCAGAACGCTACGGCGCATGAGCGTGGCACTGACACCAAACCATGAGCGGACTCTGCTGTGGTTATGGTGCCAGGCAAGGGCCGCCCCCCAATAGCCCGCGCCGTCGGGCTCGCTCACAAGTCCAAACTGCAAGCCATCGAAGCCGCCCGCTTCGAACTCTTCCACCAGGTTTGCGAGGACGCCTGCTGGTACGACGACGTCGGCATCGATGAGCGCGACAAGATCGGCGTGCGCGGCCCGGGCCCCGAGCATCCGCGCCGCCGGAAGTCCTCGCCCCTTGTCGGAGATGACCCGTGCCCCGTAGGAGCGGGCGATCTGCACGGTGGAGTCAGTTGAACATCCGTCGATGACGATCACCTCGCGGGGGTTCTGGTCGAAGACAGACTTCAGGCATTCGCCGAGCCAGTTGGCAGCGTTGCGGGCCGGGATCACGACAGACACGTCCAGAACGCTGCCAGACCACGCCTTCCTGCTCACGGCCGGCCGTCCACCATGGAGGTGACGGTGCCTGCGACAAAGTCTGAGGTCCGGTCGGCGGACCAGGCCACGGGAAGGCGTAGCACGAAGCAAGGAACATCACTCAGCGAACGTGTGATGACGGAGGTTTTTGCGGAAAAATGCTCGCCCAATGGCACGAGGCCCGTGGCCCCTAAGGCCTCGATGAGCCGCCGCGACACGAAAGGCAATTCCGAATGGAAGTTGCCCACAATGCGCGCTGCCATCCAGGCTTCTGTCCGGCGCTCCAACCGGGCTTCCGCTCCGTCGAAGCGTTCGAGGAAGACGGCGATTCTGGCGGGCGCCTGCGTAACGATCTTCCCTGGGCCGAAAACGTCTGCCGGGTGGACCATTCTGTGCTCGGGTGACCACCGACGCGTGAACGCGGCCGTCCGTGGATAGCGGACGATGACAGGGTGTACAGCGGTGGCCACGCTGCTGATGGTCGAAGTCAGCCAGCCCGGCGCGAGGGGCTTGCGGATTCCTTGGAACAGTTCCGGATAGATTGGCCGGTGGTGGGGTTTGATGAACATCGGTTTTGCGTAGGACAGAAGGGTCCCCTCCGCAGTGATGAATCCCCAGTCATCGGCCATGAATCCGACGTCCGGCATGGCCAGAAGTTTCGCGACCGTACTTGTTTTCCCGACGCCACCCCATGCGGGCATCAGGATGCCCGCTCCCCGGTAGTTCACCATAGCGGCGTGAACCATCGCTGTATCCTGCCTGATACACAAGTGGTCCAGCAGCGGCACGACCGCCGTCAACAGTTCGCCCGCCCCTTCGACCACGAAGCCGTTTTCCGCACGGGTAACCTGAACCCGGTCCTCCGGGAGGAACAGTGAATCATCTGTATACCGGTAGGCGTCTTCGGCATGGGACTGCGCGGGAACCGGAGTGACGCCGCCGCTGATGTTCAACTGAAGGGTTGAAGCCGAAGGGCCAAGGAACGGGGCAAGCATGTCACGTAGCTGTGCCTCACCCGGCGTGCCCTGGGCCACCCTGATTCCGACTCTTCCGTGGACGTCGAAGGCAACTGCGGGTGAGGTGACGATCTGCTGGTTAATCACTGGGCTTGCCTCCGCTGTTGTCGCGAATGAGCCGGTACAAAACGGAGCCGGACGCACGCACGGGGCTCGATGACGACTGCCACAGGCTCTGCAGATAGCCAATTGCAGTGACAGCCAGAACCGCAAGGATCACTCCCGCCCGGGCCAGTCCTCCGACGTCACCGTCTCTCCCGCAGGAACGTAGTCCGGCCAGAACAGCGCGCGGGAGCACTCGGCGGACATATCGGCGTTCCGGTCCAAGGATTTGGCTCCGCCCTAGAAGCCGGGTCACCTCGGCCTTCGAGACGCCCTCCGACCAGGCCCTGGACAACATGTAGCGCAGGGTACCGCGCGTCGCAGGCACATGGTGGCGAACCACGGCTGCCGGTTCGTAAACCACGCGGGTGCCGGGGGAGCCCATGGATGCCCTCAGGCACAATTCGGTCTCCTCGCATCCAAGCGGACGATCACCTTGCCGGCCAAGGGAAGCGTTGAACCCGCCGACCCGCTCAAAGACATCGGAGCGGAAGGACATGTTCGCGCCGATCACGTTACGCACTTGTGCCGCGACTCTGGGCAAACCTTTATAGGTGCACCCGACAATCCAATCAAGCTCTTCGGGAAAGTGCGCCGGACGACCCGATTCCCACACGGGCTCAACCCTGCCCCCGACCGCCAGCACATCCGGATCGTCATAGAGCACGACGAGCCGGGCCAGCCAGTCCGGGGCGGCTTCGGCGTCATCGTCGAGGAAGGCCACAATGTCACCGGTTGCCGCCTTCACTCCGGTATTGCGAGCACCGGAAAGTCCCGGGGGCCCCGAGTTCTCCACTACTTCAACCCCCAGCAGCGCACCCGTTAGTCGCCGGTACAGACCCAATCGCCGGTACAGATCCTCATTGTGGTCAACTACGACAACAAGCTGTTCCGGCCGAAGTGTTTGAGATTGAACCGACGCGAGCCCGTGGAGCAGCAACTCCCACCGGGCTTCGGTGAAGCAACAGATCACGACGCTGACACTTAGCCAGCTGGCACCGCTTGGCATTAGCCGTCCGCCAGCATCGCAAGGACCGTCTTCGGGTCGGTTGGAACATGAGGAAACCTCATATCCGGATACCGGTACTTCACGCGCCGAAGGGCCTCCGGCCGTACCCCCGCCGTCGGCGCATCCCATCCGACGCACTCGCGGGTCAGCGTTCGCAGGACGCGCCACCCGTCGCGGAAGGTCTGCAGATGTGAGTTGCCTGAAATGCGGGACAACTCGTGGCTAGGCACCTCAGCGATGCGAAGCCCCGCCCGGGCCGCCCGCGACACCAGTTCGGTCTCGATTTCGAAACCATCGGACTTGAGTTCAAGGACCTCCAGGCACTCCCTGCGGAAGGCGATATACCCGTAGCAAAGATCCGAGAAGTTGCAGTGCAGGGCCTTGTTTGCCAGCCCAGTGAGCGCACGGTTCCCGAGATTACGCAAACGCGTCAAGTCGTCGGAACCGCCGCCGGTGACATATCGGGAGCCCTTGACGAAATCGTGGTCGTGCTGAAGGGGTGAAACAAACCAACCGATCTCCCTCGGGTCCATGCTCCCGTCCGCATCGAGCATGACGATGATGTCCCCGGTGGCCGCGGCGAACCCTGCCCGCATGGCGGCGCCCTTGCCGGCATGCAGCTCGTTCACCACGACGACGTCGAAGCGAAGCGCGCGCGCCACATCCACGGTGAGGTCTTCGGACCGACCGTCCACGACGATGACTTCGTCAACGTATGACGGCATCCGCCTGAGCACCCACGGCAGATTCAACGCCTCGTTCAGAGTAGGAATCACCACGCTGATCGAAGCCGCCGGGAGCGAAGCCCCGGGAGCTGAAGCAGCAGGGGTCCGGCCGCTGGCAGGCTCCAACTGTCCAATGGACACAGATCTCACCCCCGTCGATCTATCCGCACGAATGCGGAATACCAACTGGGAAGGATCCGGCGCCCTCGTTTGGACGGTCGCCGGAAAAGGGGGCCTCCATAGTTCATGACGGCACCTCCATTTCGCTCGCGATTACATGCACCAGGTCAAGTGGATGTTGGCACGAGCATGGGACCGGGCGCGTTACAGCACCGTTACAAGGAGACGTGGCTCGTGTTGTGAAGGATTCAGCCGGGGGAGGCCTGCGTGGCCAGCCGAGGGAAGTATCGATTACGAGTAAGTAGGACTTCCTTCGGGGTTCCTTGATTCAAGTAGTGGCCACTCGTGACCGGGCTGGTCAAAGCTGACTAATGTCGGACGACGTAGCGTTTGCCCACTAGGAACCCGACTTTAGATTGGGGTACGAGACGTGGTTTCATCACCAGATCCCCAGTGGTCCCTGACCTTGCTCAACGGTTGGACCTTGAGCCGGGATGGCGCACGGCAGAAGGTAGCACATCGGCAGCAACGCCTTATCACCGCGCTGGCCCTGCTTGGCGAGCGGCCGCGGACGTTCCTCTCCGGACTTCTCTGGCCTGACTCGTCCGAGGCCCAGGCGGCCGTCGGTCTCAGGGTGAGCATCTGGCACATCAATCACGAGCTCCCCGACCTGCTCGATGCTGACGGAACTACGGATGTCTCCGTCGCCCTCGGTGAGCACGTGCTCGTTGATATCACGGACCTTCAACGAGAGCTTCAAGCCCCGGGAGCAGAGTTGAGCGATTGGTACCCGAGATGGGAACGGCTACGGACTGCGGAGCTTCTTCCCGGATGGTACGAGGACTGGATTCTGGTCGAACAGGAACGGTTCCGGGCTCTTCGTACAGCGGCCCTCGACTCCATCGCGTCATACCACCTCAGTCAGGGAAACACCGAGGAAACCAAGGCTGCGAGCAAACTGGCCATTGCCCTGGAGCCTTTCAGGGAGTCCTCGTACCGTTTGCTGATACAGGCCCACCTTGCGACCGGCGACCTTGTCTCCGCACTCAAAACTTATCGGAGCTTCTCCGCCGACTTGAGACAGGAATTCGGTGTTGGCCCGTCCCCGTCACTCGTCAAGCTCATCGCCGGTGCCGTCGGAGACAGCGGCCGTCAAATGGACAGCGGCGGTTTGCCGCTCACCCAGATGCTCCCGTCGCTCCGCCCCGTGACCTCCGAATCGGGGGACCCCGGCGTAAACCTTGTCAGGGAACTGGCTGCGCAAAAACCGTAGTCCGGTGTCACCTTTCGACGCCGAGGCGTGCGAATCCAAGGCTCTCACCGCTAAGCCTGCCATCACGTACCTTGAACGGATACAACCGCCCGATATCCAATTCTTTGAGTCCTGCTGCCGGGAAAAGCGCCGAAACCGTATCGTCGAGTAAGAACGTTGCATCCGGTGACCCGTCTACCCGCCCGAACGACCCGCTGAAACGAGCGGCAGACGATACGCGCAGCAGGTCGAACGATCCCAGGACCCTTCGCCCACGGAACCGAATGCCCAGACATCGCACACTTCCGGCTAAGAAGTCGTCCGCGGTGAAGCCCACCAGGATTTCGCCCTGGCCACGCAGATGCTCGCCCACTCGAACGGAGAGCATGATCTCCCGGTCGAAGTGGATCAGCAGCAAGTGGTTCGGCCCTAGGTTGTTCTGTCCAAATCCTCCTGGAATCCGTGAGTCGCTGCGAAAGCTCGCTCCGCCCATGGCTCTTCTCCCGCCTGAACACCGAGACATCTTCTTTCCTGCAAACGTACGTTGGGAAATTGGAAGGCCGTCGTCCGGCTTCGGATCAGACGAAAACCGATAGCAGCAGGGTGAATCCGAATCCCACGACGGAAATTATGGTTTCCATAACCGACCAGGTCTTGATCGTCTGGCCTACTGTCAGTCCGAAGTATTCCTTGACCAGCCAGAAGCCCGCATCGTTGACATGGGAGAAGAACAGCGATCCGGCACCGATGGCGAGCACTACCAGCGCTAGCTGAGCCGGCGACAATCCGGTTGCCAGCGGTGCGATGATGCCAGCGGCTGTCACCGTAGCAACAGTCGCCGAGCCAGTGGCGAGGCGAATCAGCACTGCGATGATCCAGCCCAGCACCAGGGCCGACAGGCTGGCGGCTACCGCGATCTTGGCGATCGCGGTTCCGGTACCGCCGTCGACGAGTACCTGCTTGAAGCCGCCCCCGGCGCCGACGATAAGCATGACCCCGACAATCGGCAACAGGCTCTCGCCGATCTTCTTCGTCAGGATGGAAGCGGAGAAGCCGACCCGTGTACCGAATGTCACCATTGCCAGAAGCACGGCCACGAGCAGGGCAAAGACCGGATCACCGATGAAGTCAAGGAAAGGACGGAGTGCGGCGCTCTTGTCCATCCAGATGTCTGCCCCGGCTTTGATCAGCATGAGCACCAACGGCGACAACAGGGTCACCAATGTCCAGCCAAAGGACGGGCTGCGCGTTGCTTGCGGATCCTGTGCCTTGCCTACCGGCGCCTCGCCGTGTGAACCGGCGGCTTTCGCGCCGGGGCCTTGTGACCTGGCCGGTTCAGCGTGCTCGCCGGATCCGACGGTGACTGCCAGGCCTGCGCCAGCGGCTCCGATCGGCACGATCCTTGCTGCGAGACGGCCAAAGAGCGGACCTGCGATGATGACCGTTGGAATGGCGATCAGCAGGCCAAAAGCAAGAGTCACACCGACATTGGCGTGCAGGATGCCGATCGCCGCCAACGGGCCCGGGTGCGGCGGGATGAACCCGTGGAGCACCGACAAGCCGGCCAGAGCCGGAATGCCAAGACGCATCGCCGGACCCTTGGAACGGTGCACAGCCAGCATCACTACGGGAATGAGTAGCACGAGCCCGATCTCGAAGAACATGGGGATGCCGATGATGCCGGCGATGAGAGCCATCTTCCAAGGCAGCGTTGCGGGCCGACCATGGAGAAGCGTGTCGACGATCTTGTCCGCGCCGCCGGAATCAGCCAACAGCTTGCCCAGCATGGCTCCCAGCGCGATGAGCACACCAACGTAGCCCAGCACGCCGCCGACGCCGTTTTCGTAGGACGTGGTCACCTTGTCCAAGGCGATGCCCGAGGCAATGCCGACGAAGAGGGCGCCGATGCTCAAGGCCAGGAAAGCATGCATCTTTGCCCAGACGATCAGTAAGACGACTATCGCGATGCCAATGGCCGCCACCACAAGTACTTGGGTGTCGTGGCCGGTCCACGGTTGATGCATCGCGTCCGTGGTTGCGTCGGTGGCGACCCCGGCGAAGGCCTTGTTGAGGATGGAGATTCCGTTCATGGTTCTCGTCCTGTTCCGCTCGGCCGCAGGCCGAACTTGTCCATGATTTGCTGGGCAATCACTCCTGGAGCCGGACCGACGTCTATCCGGATTCCGGGCTCACCCGGGGACAGTTCCTCAAGGTCCGCGAACTGACTCCCCAACATACTGGCGGGCATGAAATGGCCGTGGCGTTCGGCCAGCCGTGCGCTGATGGTCTCGGGTGTCCCTGACAGAAAAACGAAGACAACACCTGAACCTCGGCGATTGATGATGTTTCTGTAAGACCGTTTGAGCGCCGAACAAGTAATGACGCCGTTTTCCCCGTGATCCAGCCTCCAGTCGACCCACTCGGCAACCTTCTCCAGCCAGGGATATCTGTCCTCGTCCGTGAGCGGATGTCCCGCTGCCATCTTGTCGATGTTTGTTTGGGGATGCAAGGCATCGCCTTCCTCGAAGGCCCAGCCAAGTCGACCCGCCAGGAGCGCGGCAACCGTGGACTTGCCGGAGCCCGAAACGCCCATGACAACCAGCACAACCGGTTCGACCAGCGGGGGCGTCGCCATGTCAAGAGGGTCCATTGTGCCCATCATGGCAGCACGTGGGTCTCTGTGCCATAGCGAATCGCAGCGGCTCTCTCGGCGGCCAGCGCCGGAAATGCTTCCGTCAACGGCATATACAAAGCATACTGATGATCTACTCAAGGAGGAGGGCCATGTCAGCAGTGAGAGGTGCAACAAGCGACGTCATCGAAACGAACATCCCCGGCCGAATGGATCGCCTGCCTTGGTCCAGATGGCATTGGATGATCGTCATCGGTCTCGGCACCGTCTGGATCCTGGACGGACTCGAGGTCACCATCGTTGGGGCGATTGGCGACAGCCTCACGCAGCCGAATGGCGGTCTCGGCATGTCCACTGCGGACATTGGCGTGGCTGCCGGGGTCTATGTATCCGGCGCCTGCGTCGGGGCCCTCGTTTTTGGCCATCTCACGGACAGGTTCGGGCGGAAGAAGCTCTTCCTCCTCACCCTCGGGCTGTATCTGCTTGCCACCGTGGCCACTGCGTTCTCCCTGAACCCGATGTGGTTCTTCATTTGCCGCTTCTTCACCGGAGCGGGCATTGGCGGGGAGTACGCGGCGATCAATTCGGCGATAGACGAGCTCATCCCCGCCGCCCGTCGGGGCGTCGTGGATTTGGCCATCAACGGCTCTTTCTGGCTTGGGACGGCCTTCGGCGCGTCGCTCTCCGTGCTGTTGCTCAACCCAGCCTTCTTCGCGCCCGGCATCGGCTGGCGTCTCGCATTCGGCCTGGGGGCGTTTCTTGGCTTGCTGATCCTGCTCGTGCGGCGCAACGTGCCTGAGTCTCCGCGTTGGATGTTCATCCACGGCCGGGACAAAGAGGCGGATCGGCTCGTCCGCAAGATCGAGGACGACGTCGAGGAGGCCGCGGGGGAGAAGCTGTCCGAGGTCAACCAGACGCTCAAAGTCCGTCAGCGTAAGTCAATTGGCTTCGGCGTCATCATCAAGACGGCGGTCCAGCGCTATCCGAAGCGGGTCGTCCTGGGTCTGTCGCTCTTCATTGGCCAGGCGTTTCTCTACAACGCGGTGTTCTTCACCTATGCGCTCGTGCTGACAAAATTGCTGAATGTCCCCAGCGACCTTGCCCCATGGACGCTGGTCCCGATCGCCGTCGGCAATTTCCTTGGCCCGCTCGTCCTGGGCCGCTTCTTCGATAGCGTCGGGCGCCGGACGATGATTTCCGGTACCTACATCGCGTCAGGTGTCCTGCTTGCCATTACGGCGTTCGTCTTCTCCCGCGGAGCGCTTGATGCTTTCTGGCTCACCGCCTGCTGGATGGTGATCTTCTTCTTCGCCTCAGCGGGCGCCAGTTCCGCGTATCTGACAGTGAGCGAAATCTTCCCAATGGAGACCCGGGCCATGGCCATCGCGTTCTTCTACGCCGTGGGCACCGGTATTGGCGGCATTACTGGCCCTATCCTGTTCGGTCGGTTCGTTGAACAAGGAATCGGAGCAGTGGCCTTCGGTTATGTCATAGGCGCAGTGCTGATGGTTGCAGCCGGCGTCGTCGAGATCGTATTCGGGGTTGAGGCTGCGAGGCGGTCGTTGGAGGACATCGCTGCCCCGATCACTGCCCAGATGGAGGGAGCGCCGGCCTGACGGCGGCTCATTCGGGGCACTGTTCGATCTCGGACAGGAGCTGCAATTCTCGAACGGCAGCGGAGGAGGCAATTCAGCAAGCTGAAATCACGATGCCGGAGTTCGCCACGGCGAGTACATCCGCATGGCAGTTGCCAATATTTGGCAATCGGTTGTCAACCGGTGCGTAGCTGACTAGACTCGAGGTGAACGCATGCCCGCGAACTAGCATTTGGCGCCCTACGCCGCCATGCGGGCGAACGGATCCAAAGGAGATTTCCGTGACTGAAACCAATGCCGTGTGGAGCCTGTCCGGTTTCGGCGACGAAGTGGATCCCGATCCCGCGGTCCAGGCCGCCGTCTTGCTGGCCCTCGGTGCCGGCCATATTGAAGTGCGCAGCGCATGGGGCACCAATGTTTCAGAACTTGAGCCCGAAGCGGTGGAGCGGCTCAAGGCCATCCTGGACGAGAAGGGCCTGAAGGTTTCCGCAGTCGCGAGCCCCATCGGCAAGGTCGACGTCAGTGTTCCCGTGGAACACGAGCTCGCCCGGCTGCGCCAGATTATTTCAGTGGCCAAGGGCCTCGACACCAAGTACATCCGCATCTTCTCCTTCTACCGGGCCGAAGGGCAGAGCAATGAAGACATCCGCGACTCAGTCATGGAGCGCCTGACCGCACTCACGAACGAGGCGGCCGCGTCCGGCGTCGTCCTCCTGCACGAAAACGAAAAGGGCATCTACGGTGATACGCCCGAGCGAGTCCTGGACATCATGGAGACCATCGCTTCACCCGCGCTGCGCGTTGCCTGGGACAGCGCCAACTTTGTCCAGGTGGGCGTCAAACCGTACACGGAGGCTTATGCCGTGCTGCGCCCCTACCTGGAGTACTTCCAGATCAAGGACGCAATCGCCGGTACCGGTGAAGTAGTGCCTGCCGGCGAAGGCGACGGCGAACTGGACGCCACCATCGCCGCGCTCAAGGCCGATGGCTTTTCCGGCTTCTTTTCCCTCGAACCTCACCTTGCAAGCACCCACGAACTGGGCGGATTCTCCGGACCCGTCGCCTTCGGCGCCGCAGCGCGCGCCTTTGCGGCACTCGCAGCGAAGAACGGTGTTGCCCTCGCCTGAGGGCCTGTAGGTTCAAAGGAAAACATCTTTCGAGGGAGAAGAATGCCTACAGCAGCAGTCATCGGTTGCGGCGATGTATCGAGCGTGCACTTCGGAGCAATCGCCAAAATGGACGACGTTGAACTTGTGGCGGTCTGCGACACTGATGCCGGACGCCTGCAGGCGGCAACGGCCGCCTACGGCGTAGCGGGGTACGCGGACTACCTTGAGATGCTCGAATCGGTGAGGCCCGACGTCGTGCATATCTGCACTCCGCACCACCTGCATGCCTCACTGGCTGCGGACTGCCTTGAGCGCAGGGTTAGCGTGATTGTCGAGAAGCCGCTCGCCCACACTCTCGAAGACGGTCGCCGGCTGGTCGAGGCGGCCGAACGGAGCACGGCGAAGATCGCCGTATGTTTCCAGAACCGCTATAACGCGACGTCGCAGGCCATGCGGAGACTGCTCGACGACGGCGGGCTGGGCCAGGTTCTCGGCGCCTCGGCAACCGTGATGTGGCACAGGACGGCCGAGTACTACCGTGACAGGCCGTGGCGCGGCACCTGGGCTGAAGGCGGCGGAGGCCTCATGATGAACCAGGCCATTCACACGGTAGACCTGCTCCAGTGGTTGGTAGGTGACGTGACCAAGGTGGAGGGTCACGCCTCCACCCGCTCCCTGGGCGGCGTGATCGAGGTGGAGGACACGGCGGAATTCATTGCCGGGCACTCCAACGGTGCTACCAGCGTCTTCTACGCCACCCTGGCCAACGCCACCAATGCACCTGTGACGCTGGACATCGTGACCGAAAAGGCCACTCTCAGCCTCAGGGGCGACCTTGTTGTCAGCTACGCCGACGGCACCGTGGAAACCATCCCGGAACGTGCCTTGGAATCGGGTGGGCGCGCGTATTGGGGCGTATCGCACGAGCTCCTGATCAAGGACTTCTACGCCAAGCTCGGGGATCCTGCGCCGTTCTGGATCAGCCCAGCGGAAGCCGAAAAGTCACTCAGGATCGTCAAAGACATCTATGCCCAAAGCTACCCGGAGATTTCCGGGCAAGTGGGCTAACCACGCGGCCCAAGGGCCGGGAACTAACGGAGGACAAAGTGGCAAAAATCGGCGTACAGGCAATGATGCTGAAGGGCAGTTTTGCCGAAGCCGGGGCGTTTGAAACGCTTCGCAAGGTCAGTGCGATGGGGTACAACGCCGTCGAAATCTCCCAGATCCCGATGACACCGGAAAACGTTGCCGATCTGGACCGCTCCCGCAGCGAACTGGGCATGGACATCGCGGCGCTTTCGGTCGCCATGGAGACGCCCAAAGGCATGCCGGGGGACTCCCTCAAGGACCACTTCGACAAGATCGTTGACGACGCAAAGCGACTTGACACGCACCTCCTGCGGATTGGCATGATGCCGTTCCCTGCCATGAAGTCGATCGACGCCGCGGTGGACTTCGCGAAGCAAGCCAACGAATACGCCGAACGGCTCCGGGAATACGGCGTCGGTTTGTACTACCACAACCACCACATCGAGTTCGCCAAGTTCGAAGGCAAATACATGCTGGACATCATTGCCGAAAACTCCCCGGCCATGGGCATGGAAATCGACGTGCATTGGGTGCAGCGCGGCGGCCTGGACCCTGTCCGGACCCTTGCCAAATACGCCGGACGTACTGCCATGGTGCACCTGAAGGACTACAGGATCGGCGCGTTGCCGGAGCAGGCCTTCGGGCTCCTGGAAACGGGGGACATTGCGGGTTTCATGGCCGAGTTCAAGAACGTGGTCCAGTTCGCCGAAGTGGGGGAAGGCAACCTTGACTTCCCGTCCATCATTCCCGCGGCCCAGGCTGCCGGCGCCGAGTACTTGCTCGTGGAGCAGGACGAGCTCTACGGCCGCACGGTGTGGGAAGCACTGCAGACTTCCTACGACAACCTGGTGGCCATGGGCCACGCCGACCTCTTCTAATCCCACAACAACGGAGATCCACTCATGAGCAAGAAAGTACGCCTTGGCATCATCGGCCTGGGCCAGCAGGGCGGCACGTACGCCAAGTTCATCACCGACGGAATGGTCCCGAACATGGTGATCGGCGCCATTTGCGACACCGATCCTGCAAAGAAGGAACTGGCAGCTTCCCGGTACCCCGATGCGCCTTTCTATGACGACTACATCGCCATGCTGGAAAGCGGCGACGTCGATGCGATCGTCACGTGCGTGCCGCATTACCTGCACCCGGAAATGGGCATCGAATCGCTGCGGCACAATATCCATGCCCTCGTGGAGAAGCCGGCCGGCGTCTACACCAAGCAGGTCAAGGAGCTCAATGAGTTCGCGGCCTCCAAACCCGAGCTTTCCTTCGGGATCATGTTCAACCAGCGCAACAACCCGCTCTACAAGAAGCTGAAGGAGATCGTCGACAACGGCGAGATCGGTGCCATCCGACGCACCAACTGGATCATCACCAATTGGTGGCGTCCGCAGGGCTACTACAACTCCAGCGAATGGCGCGCCACGTGGGGCGGCGAAGGCGGCGGCGTCCTGGTCAACCAGGCACCCCACCAGCTCGATCTGTGGCAGTGGATCTGCGGCGTGCCGAAGTCCGTCTATGCCAAGGTGGCGTACGGATTCCGCCGGGACATCGCCGTCGAAGACGAGGTCACCGCCGTCGTGGACTACGGTAACGGCGCCACCGGCGTCTTCGTTACGGCCACGCACGACCTCGTGGGCACGGACCGCTTCGAGATCCTGGGTGATCAGGGCAAGATCGTGGTGGAAAACAGCAAGACCGCCACGGTCACCCGCCTGGTCAAGCCCGAGCGCGAACTCAGCGACGGAATGGACATGGACGATGTCCGCAAGCTCTTCATGGGCGAGTTGAAGGCCGAGGACTACTACACCACCGAGGTCATCGAGTTCGAGTCGGCCTGGGGCGGACAGCACGCGGGCGTCCTGGAGAACTTCGCAGCCAACATCCTGGACGGCACTCCTTTGTTGGCACCCGGATCGGACGGCATCAAAGGCGTCCGGCTGGCCAACGCCATCCACCTGTCGAGCTGGACCGGCAGGGAAGTCCCGCTCGACTTCGACGAGGAAGAGTACATGCGCGAGCTCAACAAGCGCATCAGCGAAGAAGGCAAGTTCGCCGAGCGCTCCTAGTTAGCACGGCGCGTCAGCAGGGCACTCAAGCAGGGCGGTCGCCGAGCGAATGGTTTGGCAACCGTCCTGCTTTTGTTGCCAAGCCAGATTACGATTGAGCCGTGACTGAAGCGACGAATTCCGGAGCAGCAACTTCCCCCGCCAAGCGCGGACGCGGGGAGAAATCCTCGCCCACCATCTACGACATCGCGAGGCTCGCAGGAGTCAACCCGTCGACGGTCTCCCGAGCGCTGAGCAAACCGGGCAGGGTCAGTGCCAAGACCCAGAAGATCATCGAGGATGCTGCCGGGCAGCTGAACTACCAGGTGAACCCCTTCGCCCGGGCACTTCCCACCGGCCGTACCCAGACCATCGGACTGATCGTCGCGGATATCACCAACCCGACGTTTTTCGACATCATCCGCGGTGCGGAGACCACGGGGTCCGCCCGGGACTACACCCTGGTGCTGGCCGAGTCTGCAGAGTCTCCTGAAACCGAACTGATTGCGGCCCGCAGGATGTTGAGCACGGTGGACGGCCTCATTTTGGCGAGTCCGCGCATGGACGACGAAAAGATCCGTGCCCTGGCCGCGGACAAGCCGGTGGTAGTGATCAACCGCGAAATAGAGGGAGTGCCATGCGTGGTCCCGGACGTCAACAAGGGGATTAGCCAGGCCGTGCGGAGCCTCGCCGCCAACGGCCACCAGCAGCTCGCTTATGTTGCGGGGCCGCCGCAGTCCTGGATGTCGCGCCGCCGCTGGGAAGGCGTCCAAGCTGCCTGCGATTGGTACAAATTGGGGGCGGTCCGCTTGGAATCGTCCAAGCCGACCGTCGACGGCGGCCGCCAAGTAGCGCGCGACGTCCTGGCGAGTGGTGCGACGGCGGTGATCACCTACAACGATCTCCTCGCCATAGGCCTCATGCAGGAGCTTCAGGCCGCAGGCATACACGTCCCGGATCAGATCAGCATTGTGGGTTTCGACGACATCTTCGGGGCAGACTTCACGACGCCGGCGCTCACCACCGTGAGGTCGCCGTTGGGGGAGTGCGGTTCCCGCGCTGCCGCCCTCCTGTTGGACATGTTGCTCGGCCAGGATGGGCCCGCGGAAGCAGTTCGCGTGGACACGGAGCTCGTGGTGCGCGGCTCCAGCGGACGGCTGATCGCGTAGCTCAAGCGATCCCCGGGGGGAGTTGCAACGACATGGCAATAGATGGCAACCGGTTGACAGATTGATTCTTCCGACTGAAAATTGACCTATGTCACAGTCGATCGCAGCCAATCCTGACCGGCTCCTGCCCGCGGATCCCGGGACGCGCAGCATTGCGCGCTCCCTTCTGGAGCGCGTCCGGGACCTGCCCATCATCTCTCCGCACGGCCACGTTGACGCCGCCGTCATCGAGCACAACACGCCGTTCCCTGATCCGGCCGCGCTGCTGGTCAGCCCGGACCACTACGTCACCCGGCTGATCCACGCCAGCGGAGTCCCCATGGGTAAGCTGCTCTCGGGAGGCGCCAACCCTTCCGAATCCCGGGAGATCTGGCGGACTTTCGTCCAGGCCTGGCCCCTCTTCGAAGGCACTGCCTCCGGGTACTGGTTGCGTACGCAGTTCGACAGCGTGTTCAAGCTCGGCGCGGACCTTGGCGAGATGCCTGCCGACGCCAGCTACGACGCCATTGCCGCCAAGCTCGTCGAGCCTGATTTCCGTCCCCGCCAGCTCTTCAAGGACTTCAACATCGAAGTCCTCGCCACCACAGACGATCCCCTGGACAGCCTGGCCAGCCACAAGGCCATCGCCGAGGACCCCTCCTTCAACGGCCGCGTGCTGCCGACCTTCCGTCCGGATGCCTACCTGAACATCGCCCACCCCGCGTGGAGTACCAACGTCGAGCGGCTTGTCGATTCCGCCGGCGACGGCGCAACCGGTTACACCGGCTACCTCAAGGCCCTGGAAAACCGCCGTCGTTATTTCGTGGACCATGGCGCAGTCTCCGCGGACCACGGCGTCCTCACTCCGGCGACGCTCAAGCTGGACCGGAGCGACGCCGAGCGGATCTTCGAGCTTGCGCGCGCCGGCAAGGCCACGGCCGAGGACCGCAACACCTTCGAAGCCCACATGATGTACCAGATGGCCAGGATGTCCGTCGAAGACGGCCTGGTCATGACGATCCACCCGGGTTCCTTCCGCAACCACCACCAGCCCACCTTCGACGCCTTCGGTGCGGACACCGGCCACGACATCCCGTTTGCCACCAACTACACCGAAGCCATCCGGCCACTTCTCCAGGACTTCGGGACGGTCAAGGACTTCCACCTGGTGCTGTTCACCCTGGACGAGACGGTGTTCTCCCGCGAACTGGCGCCGCTGGCTGGGTTCTACCCCTCCGTCTACCTCGGCGCTCCGTGGTGGTTCCTCGATGCACCGGATGCCATGCTCCGCTTCCGCTCCGCCGTTACCGAGACAACCGGCTTCTCCCGGTCCTCGGGCTTCATCGACGACACCCGCGCGTTTTGCTCCATCCCGGCCCGGCACGATGCCTCCCGCCGGATCGAAGCGTCCTTCCTCGCCCGCCTCGTGGCCGAGCACCGTGTCAGCGAAGACCGAGCCCATGAAATCATCGTCGACGTCGTCGACTCCTCACCCCGAAGGGTCTTCAAGCTGTGAGCAACGAACCCGAGCAAACTGCGGATCTTCCCCGCTTGAGCCGTGCCATCAAGCCAATTCGCAAAGCCCCGGTGCGCATCGTGCACATGGGACTGGGAGCCTTTCACCGATCACACCAGGCCTGGTACACCCAGCATGCAGGCGACGCGGCTGAGTGGGGCATTGCCTCCTTCACTGGCCGCCGCCCGGATGCCGCAGAGGTCCTGGCCGCCCAGGACGGCCTGTACACCGTGGTGGAGCGTTCGGATGCGGGTGATTCTTTCGAAGTCATCGGCAGCATCGTCGAGGCCGTCGACGGTGCCGACGTCGAGCGTTTTGTCGAAGTTGTCGCAGCGCCGCTGACTTCGCTCATCACGCTCACCATTACTGAGGCCGCCTACCGGCTTGGGGCCGACGGCAAGTTGGACAACCAGGCGCCCGACGTCGTCGCGGACCTCGCCGTGCTCTCTGGCGGCTCTCCTTCCGGCAAGCCGACGACGCCGCTGGGCCGCTTGGTGCTGGGCCTCGCCGCGCGCCGCGACGCCGACGCCGGTCCACTCGCCGTCGTCTGCTGCGACAACCTCTCCAACAACGGGAGCGTTGCGAGAAGCGCCGTGATGGGGATGGCCAAAGCGTTCGACGCCGGACTCGCTGCCTGGATCGACGCCAACGTCAGTTTCGTCAGTACCTCCGTTGACCGCATCACGCCGCGGACCACCGACGCCGATATCGACGCCGTCGCTGCAGCCTGCGGATACCGGGACGAATCGCCCGTGGTCGCCGAGCCCTTCCGCAACTGGGTCCTCAGCGGAGACTTTCCCGCGGGACGCCCGCACTGGGAAGACGCCGGCGCCGTTTTCGTGGACGAGATCGAGCCGTACGAAAACCGCAAGCTATGGCTCCTCAACGGCGCACACTCGCTCCTCGCCTATGCCGGCCAGTTGCGCGGACACAAGACCGTGGCCGAAGCCCTCGCCGACGATTCCTGCCGACGGGCGGTAGAGGACTTCTGGGATGAGGCCGCCGCCAGCCTGCACGGTGATGACTTGCGCATCCCCGAGTACCGGGCTGCCCTGCTGGAACGCTTCGGGAATTCCCGGATCGCCCACCATCTGGCCCAGATAGCCATGGACGGCAGCACCAAGCTGCGCATGCGGGCGCTGCCGGTGCTCCGCGCCGAGCGCGCCGCGGGCCGTAGCGGCCAAGCGGCTGCTCGGATGATCGCGGCCTGGACTGCCTACACTGCCACGGCAACAGGTCTCCAGGACCCGCAGGCGGCAGAGATCGCTGCTGCGAACCTCCTCACGGGCCGTGCACGGCTCGAGGCTCTGCTCCGCCTCGTGGATCCCGACCTGGTTGCCGACTCGGCGATCGTGGACCTCGTTGAGGGTTTGGCCGAGACCTTCGCGGTCGCTGGAAACCTCAGCTAATCCGACAGGCACTTTCGACGGCGCCCGTTGCCTTCCGTGAAGGCAACGGGCGCCGTCGTTTTGGCCCTGGCAAGTGAGCGAGCGTTTGCCAGACACCCGCCATATGTGAGCGGGCGTTGGGCAGGACCGACGCTCGCTCACCTATATGGCACTTCCCCCCAACGCTCGCTCACCTATATGGCACTTCCCCCCGACGCTCGCTCACCTATATGGCACTTCCCCCCAACGCTCGCTCGCTTATATGGCACTTTCCCCCGATGCTCGCTCGCTTATATGGCACTTTCCCCCGACGCTCGCTCACCTATAACGGCCCTTTCCCCCAACGCTCGCTCACATATATGGCACTTCCCCCCCAACGCTCGCTCGCTTCTTCTGAGCGGGCGTTGAGACTGCACTGACGTTGAAAAGTTTCTATGGAAACATTTGGCAACCGCTTGCCGAATGGTTGCCAGGGTGATTAGGATTACATCAAGCTTCAACAATTTCTGGCCTGGTTTCGGCCGAAGCTTTTCCATCATCGCAAGCCGGAACTTGGGGTACCGGCAAGGGTAAAGGAGCCCGCAATGAACAAGCTCAGCAAACTCAGCATCCTCGGCTATGGGGCTGGCGACGCCGCCAACAACCTTGCCTTCACTACTGCCACCATGTTCCTCCTTGTCTACTACACCGACGTCGCGGGCATATCCGCGGCGGCCGCCGGCACCCTGTTGCTTACCGTGAGGATCTTCGACGCTTTCGCCGATGTCTTCGCCGGACGACTGGTTGACCGCGCCTACAGCAAGCGCTTCGGAAAATTCCGCCCGTTCATCATGTTCGGCTCGATCCCATTGCTGCTTCTGAGCGTCGCGGCCTTCTCCATTCCGCAAGTCGGCGAAACAGGGATGTTGCTCTACGCCTACGTGACATACGCGGCCCTCGGCCTGGCTTACTCGCTGGTGAACATCCCGTACGGTTCGCTGGCCGGCGCGATGACACAAGAACCGGGGGAGCGAGCCAAGCTGGGTTCAGCCCGCATGGTCGGCGCTCTTTTGGTCAGTTCTGCGTTGGGCATCTTCGTTGCTCCGCTCATCAAGCCCGGCGCAAACCTGCAGTCCACGTTCACCATCATCACTCTGGTCTTCGTCGTGATCGGCGCAGCGCTGTACTTCTTCACGTTCCTGACCGCCAAGGAGCGGGTCCACCGTGCGGTGCCCAAGGTTTCCTTCAAGCAAAGCATGGCGACACTTAAGACAAACCGTCCCCTGCTCATGCTGTGCCTGAGCTCCTTCCTCTTCCTGACCGGCTACATGGCGCTGTCGTCGGTGCAGCTGTATTACTTGCGCGACGTCCTCGGGCGGCTGGATCTCTATGCGGTCCTCTCCATCGTCCAGCTGGCGGTGACCTTTGCCCTCGCTCCGCTCATGCCGAGGCTGGTCCGAAACTTCGGCAAGAAGACCATCTATGTGGCTGCCGGTTTCCTCGCCATCATCGGTGGCGCAATCGTCTTCCTTGCTCCGGCCTCCATGGTCTGGGTTGGATTCTCCGGTCTGCTCCTGAGCATGCTTGGCGTCATGGCCGTCAACATCGTGGTGTGGGCCTTGGAGGCAGATACCGTGGAATACGGCGAATGGAAGACCGGTGTCCGGACTGAGGGCATCACCTACGCGCTGTTCTCCTTCACCCGCAAGACTGGCCAAGCCGTCGGCGGCGCTCTTGCTGCATACGCACTCGCGGCCGGCGGCTACAAGTCCGGCACTACGCACAGCGCCGGATCCCTGCAGGCCATCCAATTTGCCGCAGGCGCGCTGCCCGCCATCATGACCATCCTCGCGATTGTCGTCATGGCCAAGTACAAGTTGACTGACGCGTTCCACGCCCAGATCCTGGGCGAGATCAAGGCGCGCCGTTCCCTGGAAACATCCGGCGAGGAGCCAGTTAGCGCGGAGGGCGCAGCCGCAACCCCCGCCGAGCGGGCGGCCGCGGAAACCGCCGCGGTAATCGCTGGGCCAGAAAAAATCTCGACGAAATAATACTGCAACCGGTTGCCAATAATTGTCATCCATCCTAAGATCGTCTTTACCCGCCCTGTGGTGCACGTCGCATCCGGGCCAGGCCAGCCCTCGATCAGCAACCCTGAAAGGACCAGCTGTGAAAATCATTGCTGCTGAAGTCTTCGTGACCAGCCCTACCCGGAACTTCGTGACCTTGCGGATCACCACCGAGGACGGCGTGACCGGCATCGGCGACGCGACCCTGAACGGCCGTGAACTCGCGGTGGCCGCGTACTTGAAGGAACACGTTGCGCAGCTGCTGATCGGCAAGGACCCGCACCGCATCGAGGACACCTGGCAGTTCCTGTACCGCAGCTCGTACTGGCGCCGCGGCCCGGTCACCATGGCCGCCATCGCCGCCGTCGACATGGCCCTGTGGGACATCAAGGGCAAGGTCGCCGGACTGCCGGTTTACCAGCTCCTGGGCGGAGCCTCCCGCAACGGGCTCCGCGCGTACGGCCACGCCTCGGGCGCGGACATCCCGTCCTTGTTCGACTCGGTCCGGGAGCATCTGGAGCTCGGTTACAAGTCGATCCGTATCCAGACCGCCATTCCGGGTATCAAGGCCGTCTATGGCGTGGCCGCCCAGGCGCAGGCCTCGGGTGAGCGCTACGACTACGAGCCCGCCGGCCGCGGTGCGTTCCCGCAGGAAGAGGACTGGGACACCCGCGCCTACCTACGCCACCTGCCCACCGTCTTCGAAGCGGTGCGCAACGAATTCGGCCCGGAAATCCCGCTGCTGCACGATGGCCACCACCGCATGACCCCCATCCAGGCAGCCAAGCTCGGCAAGGCCCTGGAACCGTACGACTTGTTCTGGCTCGAAGACTGCACCCCGGCCGAAAACCAGGAGGGGCTGCGCCTGGTCCGCCAGCACACCACCACGCCGCTGGCCATCGGCGAAATCTTCAACACGGTCTATGACTTCCAGACGCTCATCAAAGAACAGCTGATCGACTACGTGCGGGCCGCGTCCACGCACTTCGGCGGAATTTCGCCGCTGAAAAAGGTCATGGACTTCGCCGCGCAGTACCAAATCAAGTCCGGCTTCCACGGCCCCACCGACATTTCCCCTGTCGGTTTCGCCGCGCAGCTGCATGTGGGCCTGGCCATCCACAACTACGGTATCCAGGAGTACATGCAGCACTCGGACAAGACCAACACGGTGTTCGAGCAGTCCATGACCTTCACCGACGGCTACCTGCACCCGGGCGACAAGCCGGGCCTCGGCGTCGAATTCAACGAGGAAGCCGCCAACTCCTTCCCGTACCAGCAGGCCTACCTGCCCTACAACCGCCTCGTGGACGGCACCGTCCATGACTGGTAGGAACGTGGGCATGGCTGGCGAGTCCACCGCCGCCGCGGAAAAGCCGCGGCGCATTGTGGTGATGGGCGTCTCCGGCTGCGGCAAGACAACCATCGGAGACCTCGTGGCCCGGGCGCTGGGAGTTCCGTTCCTCGACGGCGATTCGCTCCACCCTGTGGAAAACGTCGCCAAAATGGCCGCCGGAACCCCGCTCACCGATGAAGACCGCTGGCCGTGGCTCGCGACGGTCGGCACCGAACTCGCCAACGCCGGCGACGGCGGGCTGGTTCTCGCCTGCTCCGCCCTCCGGCGCAGCTACCGTGACGCCATCCGTGAGAAAGCGCCCGACACCGTCTTCCTGCACCTGCATGGCAGCAAAGAGGTGCTGAGGGAACGGACAGAGGGCCGCTCCGGCCACTTCATGCCGCCCGCGCTGCTGGACTCACAGCTCGCCACCCTGGAACCGCTCGACGCCGACGAGGCAGGTTTCGTCGTGGACATCGCCGTCCCGGTCAGCGAGGTGGTCGCGGAAGCGCTGGCCGGGATTGCGGCCGTCGCAGGTTCCAAAGCTCAGGCGGGCATCAGCCCTGCCGGTACCGCGGGCACCCAGGCGCGGCAGTTCGACGTCGACCTCCAGGCGGCGCCGTTCAATCTCGACGACGACGCCGTTGCGTGGGTGGATTCCACCATCCGTGGCATGAGCCTCGAGGAAAAAATCGGGCAGCTCTTCATCAATCACAACAACGATTACTCCCCTGAGTACCTCGACGGTGTGCTGGAGAACTATCACGTTGGTGGCATGCGGTACCGGCCGGGCCCGTCCGCCGCTGTCCAGGAACACATCCGCTATGCCCAGTCCAAAACACGCATCCCGCTTCTGGTGGCCTCCAACCCGGAAATGGGAGGAGCTGGAAGCTGCGACGACGGAACATTCGTGTCGACCCACCTCCAGGCGGGTTCCCACCCGGACAAGTCCATCGCCCGGAAAATGGGCCAGGTGGCCGGCGTGGAAACCGCGGCTTTGGGCTGTAATTGGGCCTTCGCGCCGATCGTGGACATCCACTACAACTGGCGCAACACGGTCATCTCCACCCGGGCGTTCGGCAACACTCCGGAAATCGTGGTGGAGCGCGCCAAGGAGTATTTCGACGGCATCAGCGAATCGCCTACTGTCTGTGCCATCAAGCATTTCCCGGGCGACGGCGTGGACGAACGCGACCAGCACGTGGTCACTTCGTACAACACGCTCGGGTACGCGGAGTGGAATTCCAGCTACGGGCACGTTTACCGGGAAATGATCGGCCACGGGGTCCAGTCGATCATGGTCGGACACATCGGGGCGCCCGAACTCACGCGGCATTTCCGTCCGGGGACGGAGGACAGGGACATCCTGCCCGCCACCCTCGCTCCGGAGCTTCTCCAGGACTTGCTCCGTGGCGAACTCGGCTTCAACGGACTTATCCTCACTGATGCATCGCAAATGGTCGGCCTCACCCAGGCCAAGAAGCGCAAGGACCTTGTTCCTGCCACCATCGCCGCGGGCTGCGACATGTTCCTGTTCTTCCGCAACCCGGCGGAGGACTTCCAGTACATGTTGGACGGCTACAAATCAGGTGTGATCAGCGATCAGCGACTGCATGACGCGCTGCGCCGGATTCTGGGGCTGAAGGCCAGCCTGGGGCTGCACAAAAAGCCGGGCGCGGAGCTGGTTCCGCCCGCGGAGGCCCTGCGGCTGATCGGCAGCGAGGCGCACCTCGCCGTCGCTGCCGAAATCGCCGACAAGACCGTCACGTTGATCAAGGACACTGCCGGCAACCTGCCGATCACACCGGAAACGCATAAGCGCATTCGCCTGTACGGCATCTCCGGCGGTTCCGATTTCACCCGGGCGGATCCGCTGGCCTATCTGGATACGGTCAAGGAGGAACTTGAAATCGCCGGTTTCGAGGTCCACCTCTTTAAGACGGCGGAGCAGCGTGAAGCCGCGGGGGAGGCGGGGGTGAACTTCATGAGCGTCATCTCCGACGAAGCCACCGGCGATTATGCGGACAAGTACGATGCCGCGTTCGTCTTCGCTTGCGTGTTGGGCTTTGCCCAAGAGGCGGCGATCCGCATCAAGTGGTCCAGCCCCATGGCGGCCGAAATCCCGTGGTACGTCACGGAAGTCCCCACGGTGTTCGTTTCGCTGAACCAGCCGAACCACTTGATCGATGTACCGATGGTCAAGACGGCCATCAATGCCCACGCTGGGACTCGCGAGGCCATTCGGGCTACCATCCAGAAAATCCAGGGCAAGTCCGAGTTCCAAGGAACGTTCAACGAGAACGTGTTCTGCGACTCCTTCGACACCCGGCTTTAGCGCGGCTTTAGCCAGCGGCGGCCATTTCCCAGCTGCATGGGGGACTGGCCGTCGCATGCCCGGTGGCCGTAATGATGGAGCTATGGGGTTCGAATTTCCTGACCTCCATATTGTCGATGCCTCGCAGTAGTATTCGGGCATGCCTGACCAGCCCGAATACCCCGCGCCGTTGAATTCAGTCGGCGCCCCGCCTCCGCGGCAAACGGAACCGTTATCGACCGTTTCAAGGGTGCCTGTTATCGCCAAGCTCGTTTGGCCGAAGTACCTTCAATATGTTCCGGCCATGGTCACCCGGACGTCGGAAGGCAAGGTCCTGGTCCAGTGGTGGCCGAATCCCTTCGGATCGGCCACGAGAATGACGTGGCTAAAGGATACGGACGTGAGGGCCGAACTGCGCTACGAGCGTTGAGTCAGGCAGCCGGGTTCGCGACGTCCACCAACCTGGTGTTGTCTTCGACGAGTTCCACGGGCCTCATTGTCCACGCCGACGACAAGCCGTACGCCTCGCCCAGCACGGCGTCCAACAAGGCCTGGCCCCTGGTTTCCTTGGGGTCGATCCAATCGTCGATCATGTCCGCAGAGATCGGAACCGGAATCCGGTCATGCAAATTGTGGAGCCGCTCGTGAACGCCCTCGGGAGGGGAATCCATGGTCAGGATCGAGCAGGACAAACGCCATGCGCCGGGCGCGGACTTGTCCTCGATGCTCTCGTCCCGCCATGGCGCAAACAGTCCCGCGAAGGTAATCAGCTCATCCTTCGGTTCGACGATGTAGCGCTGCTTGGGATCTTTGCGGCCGGGACCCGATTTCTTCCACTCGTAGTAGGCAGAGGCAGGAACGACCGCCCGCCACTTGGGCAGGGACGCCCTGAACACCGGGATTGCCCCGGCGGTTTCCGAGCGCGCATTCCAGGTGGGTACCTTCGAATCGAAGGACTTGGAGAATGTCGGAACCAAGCCCCACCGCCCGGCCGCGAGCTCGCGCCCGACCGAACCGTCCCCGGCCCGTCCCCGCAGAAAGACCACGGGGTCAGTCGGGTTGATCTGGAGCGTCGGCGAGGGGTAGTCGGTATCACCGCGCAGCACGGCACCGAGCTTCCTCGAGAGATAGTCTGCTTCGAAACCGACACTGAACCGACCGCACATATCGACATTCTCGCGTAGCGCTTGGGACAACGCCAGTCGCAGAAGCCCATACTGGAGCAAGATTGAAGAACCCGCATCGTGACAACCCGGACATTTGGAGGACCCCATGATCAACCCCCGCGGCGAGGACGTGCCGCCGGCCAAGGGCAGCCCGGCCCGCATGACCGGTCCCGTGCTGGCAGGGGTGCTTCCGCACCAGCCCGTCGCGGTGATCGAGAAAGCCGCGGAAGTAGCGCTCAGCGCCGGGTTGGAACTGGTCCTGGCCTTCGCCGATGTCACGAGCTTCCCGGCGGCAGGGGACCGGGATGGGCATCTGGCGGCCCAGCCGATCGATCCCGACGGAATCGACGACGACGCCGCGGCCATCTCGGAGGCGCTCCGGTCCCGGATCGCGGATCAGCTCGACGGAACGGGTTTAAAGTGGACCTTCGTGACCCTCGCCGGCGAACCTGCCCGGTCTCTAGGCCGATATGCGGCGAGTATCAACGCTTCCATGATCGTCGTGGGAACCAAGGAACACGGCCTCGGCCCGAAGTTTGAAGGACTGGTCACTGGATCGGTAGCCTTGCATTTGGCGCATCGCCAAAACTGCCCCGTGCTCATGGTTCCCTTGGGCCGTCACGACCCAAGCAGGGATCAATGAAGGAAAGCAGCACCGCACCGCCGGGAGCCAAAGCCCAGACGGCGCCACCGGACCGGAACCCGCACCGCCCGCTCCACTTGCACGGGCGGTTCGTTCTGCTCGTCGCGGCCGGCGGAATCCTGGGCGCTTTGAGCCGCTACGGGTTCGGCATGGCCCTTCCTGCGCCAAACGCGTGGCCGCTACCCACGCTGCTTATCAATCTATCCGGCGCGTTGGCGCTTGGCTGGCTGCTCGAGGCGCTCGCACGGAGCGGGCCCGACGCCGGCCTCCGCCGGATTGCCCGTTTGGGCATCGGAAGTGGTTTCCTTGGGGCCTTCACCACCTATAGCACCTTGGCGCTGGACTCGGTGCATCTCTTCGGAGCAGGACGCGGGATGGACGCCATGTGGTACCTGGCAGCCAGCCTGTTAGGCGGCGTCGCGGCCACGACCCTGGGTATTTGGCTTGGGGCGCTCCGGCACAGGTCCAACCACCGGACGCCGAAGGCCCGGACATGACCCTCCTTCTCATAGCGCTCGCGGGCGGCGCAGGTGCGGCCCTCCGCTTCGTGGTGGATGGGGTGGTCCGTTCCTGGGCCCGGACTGCGTTGCCGCTGGGCACGATCTTCATCAACCTTTCCGGTTCGCTGCTCATGGGGATCCTGGCGGGGCTGGTCATGGCACATCAGGCTCCAGAATCCCTCCAGCTGATTCTCGGGACAGGGTTCCTTGGCGGATACACGACGTTCAGTACGGCAAGCCTGGAGACCGTCCGGCTTGTCCAGGCCGGCCGGACCGGCCTGGCCCTCCTCAACGGAGTGGGCACTATGGCGGCATGCGTCGGAGCCGCGGCAGCCGGCGTCGGGCTGGTCTTGTTGTTCTGAGCCGAACACGTCCGAGAAATCACCGATACCCAGTGGCAACCAAACACTGGAAAACTTTTGGAGAGACTGTGTTTGAAACGATCGTGCGAGACGGGGTCGTCTTGAAGCCTCTCGAGACATGGCACGCCGGCGAGTTTGCCGAGCATATGAGCAGGGCACGAGACCACATCCGACCGTGGGTCGGACCGACCTTTGTCGCCGACACCGTTGTCGCGCAGCGACTGCGCATGCGTTCGGACGGCGTTCTCCGCAGTAGCTGGGTCTACGACCAGGCGTTACGACAAGGAGGTATTTTCAATACTTCGGGCCGAATGGATGAACACGCGGCCTGGTGTCGTGCTGTGACAGACGCGGTCCGACGCCATAGCGCTCTTCCGAACGCCAAACCGGCCACCGATAGAAAGAACCTCGCTCTGCACGTACAACTCATGCCGGCCACGGGAGCACCGTCAGCGTGGGCCATTCCGTCCTCCAGCGTCTGGTCTTCGCCTCGTACACATCCTGAGGGGCGAGCATCGGGTTCGGCACAATCTTCCGGGCGAACAGGTCATCGTAGCCATGTGGGGCGTACGTTCTGAGGGTGCCGGCCTCATCTGAGGTGATCGCGAAGCAGCAGGTCTTCGCCGCGAAATGATCCACCGCATCGGTGGTGCTGGTGAAGGGGGTCGCCGGAACCCCGAAGTGCTCCTCGTACCAAAGGTGTACGCGTGCTTCGTTGCGGACTTCGACGTCGACTCCCAGGTCCTTGAACAGCTCACGCGCCCGCAGAATCACGGCGTTTTCCGCAGCGTAGGAGGTGTCTTCGTCGAAGTAGAACAGGTCGTAATCTCGGATGCCGGCTTGGGGATCTTTCCCTTCCAGCACGTTCCAAACGGTCTGGAACAGGGCCCCGGCAGTCAACCACCAGTCGGAGACGCCAAGAAGCGGGGCCAGCTTGAGTATTTGCACGTCGATGGGGTTCGTGTGGATGCAGGCCAGGAAGAGCTGCTCGTCATGGGTGGTCACAGGTCCATCGTGTCCCATCCTTCGTTCCACATTGTTGAGCTTCAGCGTTTCGCCGACCGTGGCCGACGCGCCCTCGGCATCGAGTGTGACAGGGCGCCGGTGATCGGTGAGGTCCGGAAGGCTCGAAACGAACCGCGGCTGTGTCCTCGTCACTGCTTTGGGGTGGTCTTCTCGCGGATGAGGGGTGCCGCGAGTCCGGCGAGCAGGATGCTGATGCCCTGGTCCAGTTCGGCCGCGCCGTCGTAGTCCGCAAGAACGGGGCCAAGCGCGCGGGAGGCGGGGAAATTCTTTCGCCGGCAGACGATGGAGACCAAGGCGGAGCAGTGCTTCGTTTTCGTCCGGATCCACGATGAATTCCTGCAGCTCATTGAGGATGTGGCCGTAGAGGAACCCATAGTAAGCCCGGTAGACGTGTAGCGCGTCGGCCGGGGTGAACCCTGCGTCGATTAGCAACAAGAGGATCTGCTCAAGCGGGCGCAGCGTTCCCAGAGGGCGCAGGCCCAAAGGCGTCGACAGCGGGCGGGTGACGAGCAATGGCACGACGTTCGGGTGCCGCAGCGCCAACAGGCGCGAGCCGCAGAGTTCCACAGAACCGGGTGACCGCTCCGGTGCCGTGTGCACGCATTGGGGCTCCGCTGCTATAGCCCCATGGCAGCACACAACGCACCTGCAAAAAGGGCCCCATGGCTAATACGGCTAGTATCCAGTTCGACCAATTCCTTGAAGAAGCCACCATCATCAGAGCGTTTTTTTGGCGGCGATGAGGACCAAAGGCATCCATCCCGCCGGCAGCGGGCTCCGAATGACGGGCCCGGCGGCCGCCGACTACATTCTGGCAAGCTGCCCGGCCCTGGCCTGATCCGATGAGCGCCATCTCGAGCACCTACCTCCCGTTGGACGCCCACCAGCCCCGGGGCAAGCAGCCCTGGTGCGCGACCTGCGACACCGATCTGCACCTCGTCGTGGACTCCATCACCATCATGGACCGCCGCCGCGAAACCCTCGCCGTCGCCTTCAACTGTGCTAAATGCGGCGGCGCCCGCGTCCTGTCCACAACAGCTGGCTTCGTCGCCGCAGTCCTGGCCCGGTGCGGCTTCCAAATGGAAAAACCGCACTGATCCACCCACTTACCCTCATTGGTAAGTATACTTAGTAACGAATGCCCTAGGCCGCCGGCCTGGGTACGCGAACAAACGAAGGAGACTCACATGTTGCTTTGGATAGCCATCATTATCGCCGTTCTCTGGCTTCTCGGCTTTATCGGCGGCATCGGCGGCGGGCTCATTCACCTGCTTTTGGTTGTTGCCGTCGTCGTTCTGATTTTCCACTTCATCCGCGGCAGGTCACGCGTATAACAACGAACTTTTGCTCTGACGCCGGGACTCCTTATGTGACAAGGGGTCCCGGCGTTGTCGTTCGGCGTCATCACAGCCTTGGTCGGCCAGCCCGGCCCTCGCGGTAGGGTGTCCGTGAGGCAAGGTGCCTGGAGGCTGGGAGTCCCTCAGCGTGCGGCAGTGCTTGAGTCCAGGAGCAGAGCTAGGCCGCCCATGATGCCGCACGAATCTGGGCGAAGGTCATTCCGCAATCTTATGGCCGGTCGCCTAGAGCCGCTGAGCAGTCCCGTTGTCCGGTCGCCTACGGGACACCTTCCTGTGGCGAGACACTGGCCAAAGCGGCCTGAATCTTCCGAATGATTGACCCAAGAAGGCCCGACGAGAGAAGTCCGGAACCGAGCGGGCCCGCTGAGTCCTCACCAAGTGGCGGCAACTGCTGAAGCGCCGCCCTCACTTGAGCATTCATGTGCTCGAGTTGCCAGGAGATCTCGTCGGAGATTGCCGTGGGCTGATCCCGAGCGGCGAGCCCGGCCGCTTTCGCGGCGTAGGCGGCTGCGCCGAGAGCGTGCGCGCCCATGTGTGCGACGCCGGCGGCTTGTCCAGCCGCCCGCGCGGCCGCCACCGCCGCAGGAGAGCTCACCGCGTTCGCGGCCCGGCCAGCAACGAAGCGCCGGCGAATCTCACCGGCGGCGTCGAGTTCACCGTGAGCAAACGCCCGAGTACGGGCGATGGCATCACGTGGCCGGCCATCTGCGGGGGCCTCCATCTCGAACAAGATCAGGACCCGCTCAGCACAGTCCGCGGCCCAAGCTGCCACGATGCGACGATCGGCCTCGCTCAGTGTCTGCGGGGAAGACATGCTTAGCTGCCCCCGGCCTCGACTTCTTCAAAAGGTGTCGAGTCTTCCACCCGGCCCAGGAGCGACAGGCGCCTCGCAATTCTGGCCAGATCAACGGGCTGGGTGCTGGTCCGGTGGGCCGGATCCTGGGCCAGGTCCCAGTCCAAGGGGCCGTGGCCCACCAGGAACAGCGTGACGTCCCGGTCGTACAGGACATCGACGACATTGCTGAACCGTTGCCAGGCCGGTGCGGACCCGGCAGTCGACTCCAGCGTTGGCGAGGGTACGCCGTCGATCACCCACGTTCCGTAGTCCTCCGCCAACGCCAGGTAGTCCGCCGTCGACATGACGCCACCGCACAATTCCGTGAAACTGACCCAGAGCATGTCGTCAGCCGCTTTGACGGTGAGCCGTTGCGTCGCGGGGGTGAGGATCCGCTCTTGCGACTTCGCCGGCGGGAACAAACCGAAGGCTCCGAGTTGCGCCGGCGTTCCGGGAGTAATGATCTTGCCCCTGCTGAAGCCCTCCTGTCCGGGAGCCACTACAGCCAGTTCTTCCGCTTGAAGATGACATACATGACAAAGCCGGCGGCAACCATCATGCCGAGCGCCATCGGATAGCCGAACGTCCAATGGAGCTCGGGCATGATGTCGAAGTTCATGCCGTAGAGCCCGGTAACGAATGCCGGTGCAAAGAAGATCGCGGCCCACGAGGAGATCTTCTTGGTTTGTTCGTTTTGTGCAGCACTCGCCTCGTTTTGCCGGTTCGCGGTCAAGGTCCCATCGAGGGTCAGGGCGTTTTGGAGCAGGTCGCGGAACCCATTGGCGCGGGATATGACCTGTTCGACGTGGTCCTCCACATCGCGGAGTTTGCGCTGCAGTTCGATGTCGACTCCGTATTTCTCGAACCCGCGCTTCAGGGAGGCCATCATTTCCGGGAGTGGGTTGATTGCGCGCTGGAACTGGATGACCTCGCGGGCGAGTTCATAAATGCGCCGCGAAACCAGGGGATCGCCGCCGAAGAGCTGGTCCTCGATCTCGTCGATGTCGTTTTCCAGGCCCGAGATCACGGGGCCGTAGTCGTCCACCACTCGGTCCAACAGTGCGTACAGGACGGCTTCGGGACCATGGCGCAGAAGCTCCGGTTGTTGTTCCAGATCGCGACGGACCTTGGCCACCCCGGGCGTCTCCGCGTGCCGGACCGTGACTACGAAGTTCCTCCCCGTGAAGATATGAAGTTCACCGAACTCCACGGTCTCGGTAGCGTCCACGTATCTCGCAGGCCGCAGGACGGTGAAGAGGTTGTTGTCGTAGCGTTCCAGCTTGGGCCGCTGGTGGGCGTTGACGGCGTCTTCGACGGCGAGCAGGTGGAGGCCGAACTCGGCAGCCACCGCCGCCATTTCCGTCTCGTCCGGCCGGTACAGTCCAATCCACACCATTCCGCCATGGGCGGCGAGTGTTTCGACGCTTTGCTCAAGGCTTTCCGGAGTCGCGGTCCGGATGCCGTTCACATAGACGGCATTGTCAATGATGGTCACGAGGTTATTCTCCTCCCCTACTGCAATGCCCCGATGATTGCCCCGGCGACAGTCATCGCCACGATGTCGTGGCCGGAGTCGATGAGAGTCACGGCGGACGGCCTGCCTGCGAAACCGTTGTGGATGACGTGGCCGCCGACGCGGAAGACCACCGCAATCACTAGCGCAAAGAAACCGGCGTGCAAGCTTCCCTGCACGTCCAGCTTTCCGATGAGGACGGCCAACAGGATGCTTGTGAACGCTGCGGCCACCATCATGGGGATCCAGATTCTTGCGCCGCCGTCGATCTTCTTGAGGTCTTCCTCGGTCTTGCCGATAGCCTGCATCCACCGTCTGCCGAGGACCGCCGGCATGTACCAGACAAATCCGATGACCATGCTGGAGATGAAGGCCAGGAGTATGGCCAGCCAGTTGAGGTGCTGAAGAGAAGAGAGCCAATCCATTCTGGAATCCTAGTCGGCTTCCCTGACCGGCGAATCAGTGGAAACCTGCGTTTTGACCCGTTTGGTGGCGCCGGCCGTTTCAGCGGCGTCCACGAGCCGGCCGATCAGCGGCTCTGTCCGGTAGGGGATATGGGTGTGCAGGGCAAGGACCGTTTCCGTGCGGATGACGCCCTTGGTTCTGAGGATGGAGCGAAGAGCGGTTTGCAGGTTGTGAGTGTCGGTGGCCACCACGCGGCATAAGAGATCGCCGCGCCCGGAAATTTCATGCACCTCAAGGACCTGGGGGATGCGGCGCAGGGCTCCGATCACGCCGTCGAGTTCCCGGTGGGTCACCTCCAGCGTCACGAAGCCGACGACGTCGTACCCCACCTTTTCGAGGTCGACCTCGCGGCCGCCGTCGTTCAGTACGCCCGAGCGGACCAAGCGGCGCATCCTCGATTGGGCGGTGTTGCGCGCAATCCCGAGAGACTCGCTGAGTTCGCCGATCTGAACCCGGGGATCACGGATCAGCTCGAGCAGGATCTTCAGGTCCGTCGGATCGAGGCTGTTCAAATCATCACTCCGGCTCATTTGTGGTCATTGGTGGATATCAATTTTGACTGTTCTGATCAATTCTTTCATGGAAATCTGATCTATCCGGCAGGCTTGCGACATCCTGTTGCCATCAACATTTTGGGCCGTCCAGTCCCGGCCCACAAGGCCAGGTTCCGTGATGGCCGCTGAGGCGAAGGCACGGAAATGACTGTCTTTAGCGAACTGCGCATGCGCCAGGCCACCGCCGCGCGCTCGGGCTGGGATGCTTCCACCACGGCACGGCTGGTCCTGGCCGGCGCCGTCATGTTCACACTGCTGGTCGGTGCCAACTTGGCGAGCCCGCTGTATCCGCTACTTCAGGCGGAACTGGGAATCACTTCATTGGGCGTGACCATTGCCTTTGCGAGCTACGTCCTGGCACTCGTGGCTGTGCTGATGCTCGCCGGCCACTGGTCCGACCATATCGGCAGGCGTGCAGCGCTGGTGCTGGCGGTCCTGGTGGGCTTGGCGGGTGGCCTGGTTTTCGCAAACGCTGACAACCTCTTGATGCTCTCGGCCGGCCGGATGCTCCAGGGCGTTGCCGTGGGCCTCGCTACCGGAGCGAGCTCGGCTGCATTGCGTGAATTGCTTCCGTCCCGGCCCGAGTGGGCCTCCCGCTTCACTCTGCTGTCTTCCTCCGGCGGGGTGGCAGCCGGTCCCGCCATCGGCGGACTGCTTTCGCTGCTCCCGGGTGCCACGTCAACGCCGTTCTTCATCCACGCGGCCGTCCTGCTCCTCTTGCTGGTCCCGCTGTGGCTTCTCAAGGCACGCCCCGCGATTCACCCTGCGGAAGGCCCGCGCCCCTACACCGTGTTGGCCCCGCGGCGGCCCTCGGTATCGCGGGAAGCGAGGGGAGCGTTTTGGCTGGCCTCGAGCGTCGGCTTCCTCAGCTTTGCCGTGTTCGGATTCTGCCTTTCGCTCGCGCCCGGCTACTTCGCCGTCGTCGTGCACGCCGATTCCCGCCCCATGACCGGTCTGCTGGCCGGACTGACGCTCGGAGCGTCCGCGCTCAGCCAATTGCTGAAGGTCCGTGGCCGTTTCGCCGTGCCCGCTGGGCTGGCGGTCCTGGGGGTTTCCATTGTGCTGGTCGGCGCTGCGGCCTCCCTGTCCAGTCCGGTGTTGCTGGTGGCAGCTAGCCTGTCCGCCGGGGTTGGGCAGGGGATCGCCTTCCGGCTCGTGTTCAACGACGTTGCCGGCAAAGTCGAAGCGTCCCGGCATGCCCAAATCATCAGCACTGTCTACGTCATCACCTACCTTGGCAGCGCTGTGCCGGTCATCGGGCTGGGCCTGGCCGCTTCGTTCATCGGACTGGGCGCCGCTGCCAGCTATTTCACTGTGGTGTGCGGGCTTGCAGCGACGGTGCTCGCTGTCATCTCCCTCCGCAGGGTCCTCCGCAAGGGCTGACTGACGGCTCATCCTGGAAGTCCAAGTTTGCAAAGATTGATTTGCAAAGAAAGTATTGCAAAGGTTTCTTTGCAAGGGTAGCGTTTCCGGCATGGACAAGGTTCAAGAGCCGGAATTCCCCGTCCGCAAGGTCGATACGGCGTCCCTCAAAGCGCTCGCGCACCCCCTGCGGGTTCAGATCCTCGAGATGCTGTCGCGTTATGGGCCACAGACCGCCTGTAGCCTGGCCGAACTCCTCGATGAATCCAGTGGCGCTACGAGCTACCACTTGAGGCAACTCGCCAAGTTCGACTTCGTCCACGAAGTCCAAGGCAAAGGGACGGCGCGGGAGCGGTGGTGGGAGCGGCCCAGGGGAGCCATCCAGATCACGTCCCCGGAGTTGGCACATTCGCCGGCGACCCAGGAGGCATCGCGGTTGGTAACCCGCGAGTTCGAACGCAGCAGGCAAGCCGTCCTCGCCGACTTCATGGCACACGGCATGGATTCCTTGGACGAAGACTGGCTCGACGCGGCCATCGTCAACACCGCCAATGCCCGGATGTCAGCCGAGCAACTCGGCCGCTATGCCCGGTCCATGGAAGCCTTCGCCCGGAATCTTCTGGAGGAAATCCGGAACGAACCCGAGGCGGACGATGCCCGCCCCGTGCAGATCCATTTCAACGCATTCCCGATCCTCGGAGTCCCGGCGTGGGCCGGAGACAAGAAATCCCGCGACGCGAAGTCGCACGCAGCAGCCACCGAAGGGAAAGAGTCATGAGCACTGCCACCGCATCATGCGGCACCTACCGCCGGCCCTCCATGCTGGAGTCGGCAGCCGCCGGAATCGGAACCGGCCTGGTTTCGTGGGCCGAGCGGAGGCGCTACATTCCTCCGGTCGACCTGGCCATGCAGCGAGCGGCGCTCGCGCGCCGGCAGGAACTAGGTGATCTTCGCCAGGACGCCATGGGGGCCGCACATTCGGGCCTCGAGCCGCGTCACTGAGCCGGGCAGCGGCCGAATCGGCCGCTAAGTCAACCGCTATTCCGGCAGCGGACCGTGGTTGCCCTGGATGTGGGCGAAGACCAAGGTGGTCTCGGTGTGTCCGACCACGGGGTCGGTCGCGAGGTTGTCCAGGACCCAGTCGCGGAGGTCGTCGGTGTTGGCGACCGCGATGTGCAGCAAATAGTCCACGGAGCCCGAAGTGTGGAACGTGGAGATCACCGCAGGGAGAGCGGGAACCCGGGCCGTGAAGCGGTCGATCTGGTCGCGGTCATGGGCGCGCAGGCGCACGGCGATCAAGGCCTGGACCGATCGGCCGATTGCCGGGAGGCTCAGCACGGCTTCGAAACCCTCGATAATGCCGCGTTCGGTGAGTGACCGCGTGCGCATGAGCGCCGTCGACGGAGCAATTCCGACGAGTTCGGCCAGTTGCTTGTTGGAGATCCGGGCATCGTCAACCAAAGCCGCGAGGATGCGTTCGTCGATCGCATCCAAAGGCTCACTGATGCCGACGGGCCGAACGTTCTTCGGGGTGGTGGTCACGGATCCTCCTGAAAGTGCTGTGTATTCATCATAGGTGCCAGTTTCCGCTCAATGCATTCATTTGCACTGTCAATTTCCGAATTATTGCCAGATACTGACCGAATTCAACGGTGAATAATTCAAGGAGAGCAGTGACAGCCATCGACACACTCGCAGTTCACGCGGGCCGGACAGGACTCACGGAGCAGGGCGTGCATGCCGTTCCCATCGACCTTTCAACCACTGCGCCTTTGCCTTCCGTTCACGACGGCGGCCTCGCCTACGAGCAGATGGCCATGGGCGGGGTGCCCCTCGACGGTCAGAGCACGGTGTACCAGCGTCTCTGGAATCCTACGGTAGCCAGGTTCGAAGACGGCGTAGCGGCGCTTGAGGGTGCAGCGCAAGCTGTCGGTTTTGCCTCGGGGATGGCTGCGTTCAGCGCAGTGCTGCTCGCCTCCCAATCAGAAGGCAAGACGCACGTGGTTGCGGTGCGGCCACTCTATGGCGGCACGGACCACGTCCTGGCCAGCGGACTGCTTGGCAACCAGGTCACCTTCGTCAAGGCCGACGGCGTGCGCGATGCCCTCCGCCCGGACACCGGGCTGGTGGTAGTGGAAACCCCGGCGAACCCGAGCCTGGACCTCGTGGACCTTAACCGCCTGGTTGCCGACGCCGGAGACGTTCCTGTTCTCGTGGACAACACTTTCGCGACGCCGATCCTCCAGCAACCACTCAAGCACGGCGTCGCGATGGTGCTTCACAGCGCCACGAAATTCCTGGGCGGCCACGGCGATGCCATGGGCGGAGTGGTGGCAACAGGTCCCGAGTGGGCCACTCGGCTGCGTCGGGTCCGTGCCGTGACCGGGGGCATCCTGACCCCGTGGCCCGCCTACCTGCTGCACCGGGGCCTGGCCACCCTTCCCATCCGGGTGCGTGCCCAGCAGGACCACGCCCACAAGATCGCGGCGGCGCTCGCAAGCCACGAACTCGTCGCCAAGGTGTACTACCCGGGGCTTCCCGAGTGCGATCCTCTGCATTTGGTCGGTACGCAGATGGGCGGTCCGGGCTCGTTGATCTCGTTCGACCTTGAATCAGCCGAGCATGCGGAGCGCATTCCCGGCGCGGTCCGTCTCATCACGCACGCAGTGTCGCTGGGCGGCATCGACACGTTGATCCAACACCCCGCCGGGCTGACCCACCGCCCGGTTGCCCCGGAGGCCAAGCCCCAGGCGCGCATGCTCAGGCTCTCCATCGGTTTGGAAGATCCGGCCGACATCATCGATGACCTGGTCCAGGCCATCGAGTCGACCCGCTAGCGTCTGCTACTTTCCCTGTCCGGCCGGTTCCAAGGAGCCGACGACGGCGAGTTGCGGCGCCGGGGACCGGTGCACGACGGCGGTGATCACCGCCGTCGTGCACACCAGGGCGATGACCGCCCAGGCGAGTGCGGTCCAACCGAACGCCTGGAAGGCGAGTCCGCCGGCCCAGCCGATGATGCTGGAACCCAGGTAGTAGGAGAGGTTGTACAGCGACGCGGCTTGCGCGCGGCCGCTCGTCGCAATGGTCCCGGTCCAGCCTGCTCCGATGCTGTGCGCGGCGAAGAAGCCGCCGGTGAAGACCACCAAGCCCGCCAGAACGGCGGCGATGTTGTCCCACAGAGTGAGTCCAAGGCCGGCCGTCATGGTCGCTATCCCGGCGAGCATGACCGTGCGGCGGCCGAAGCGCATGGACAATCCGGCACCCCAGCGGGAGCTCACCGTACCGGACAAATACGCCAGGAAAATCAGGCTGACCACAGTGGCGGGCAGTCCGAAAGGCGCTGCATGGAGGCGGAAGCCGAGGTAGTTGTAGACGGCCACGAAGCCGCCCATCAACAGGAACGCTTGAATATACAGAGCCAGCAGCCGCGGGTTGGAAGAATGGGCCGCCAACGTCTTCATGGCCCCACGGAAACCTCCGGCGGAACTTGGAGTGAAGCGGCGCGGCTTCGGAACCAGCAGCAGGAACAGGGCAGCCGATGCTGTCGCAAGGATGGAAACCGCGAAGGCGGCGGCCCGCCAACCCCACAATTCCCCGATGGGTCCCGCGAGCAAACGGCCGGCCAGTCCGCCGAGGGTGGTGCCGGCTACGTAGCTTCCCGCGGCCAGTGCGGCGTGCACTTTGTTCACTTCCTCATTCAAGTACGCGATGGCGATCGCTGGAATACCGCCAAGCGCCATGCCCTCCAGCGCCCTCAGGGCGAGGACAAGGGGAAAGGTCGGGGCCAGGGGGACGAGCAGGCCTAGGGCGGTGGCCGCCGCGATTCCGATGGCCATCGCACGAACGCGGCCGATCTTGTCGGCAACGAAGGACCAAGGCAACACCGTTGCCGCGAGGCCTACCGTGGCCAAGGAAATCGTGAGCGCTGCCTCCGCCGCCGTGATGTGCAGTTCATTCGCCATGAGCGGCAGGACGGCCTGTGTGGAGTACAGCTGCGCGAACGTGGCCACTCCGGCGAGGGCCAGACCGGCGAGGATGCGCCGGTACGCAATGGAGCCCTTCAGGTGGCCTTCCCAATCGGACTCGGCGGGGCTCGGGGATGCTGCGCTTGTGCTCACCTTTCCACAGTATGGCGAGCAGAAGTGATGATTCCAATGCATGATTCACTTAAGATTGATAGCGGTTTTGGATAATTTCGCGCGTAGTCGATCTGAGGGTGGACAGGTATGGACATCGAACACAAGCAACTGGTCCAACTGCTGCCGTTGCTTCCACTGCTGGCTGAGCTTGGCCGGACAGAACATGTCACCGAGACGGCCGAGCTGCTCGGAGTACCCCAATCGACGGTGAGCCGGGCGCTGGCCCGGGCTAGCGCCGTCGTCGGGACCGAACTCCTTATCCGCGAAGGCCGCGGCGTCCGCCTGACCCCGGCTGCGAAAACGCTGCTTCCCTACATCGAAGCGGCGCTCGCGGAATTCCAGGCGGGACTGGACGTGGTCCGGCACGAATCCGATGTTGTCCGCGGCCGAATCGCGGTGACCTTCCAGCACACTTTCGGCGAGGCCACGTTGCCGCTGCTCATGAGCGCGTTCCGCAGCCGGCACCCCTCCACGGCTTTCGAGCTCAGCCAAGGAGCGCGTGCCGCCTGCCTTGAATCGCTCGTTGCCGGTGACGCCGACTTCGCCTTGACGGCACCCGTGGCGGCTCCGGGCAGGAACCTCGGCTCTGCGGCGCTGTACCGCGAGCCGTTGCGGCTGGTGGTCCATCACCGCCATCCCGTGGCCCGGCGTGCCAGCGTGCGGCTTGCAGAGCTCAGACACGAGCCGTTCGTTTCCATGGGGCCAGGCTTCGGCCTGCGTTCGCTGACCGACGCGATCTTCCGGGATGCGGGCTTTCGCCCAAGGGTTGCTTTCGAGAGCCAGGACTCGCATACCATCCGCGGGCTCGTGTCTGCCGGATTGGGCTACAGCATCCTCCCGCCAGGAGGACTTGGGCCGGGACCTCAAGGGGTCCTGGATTCCACGGACCTGGGGTGGGTGGAGGTATCGCTCGACTCGGAGCTCGCATACCGGGAGATAGGGATTGCCTGGCGTGAACGGCGCAAGGAACCCGACCCCGTCAGGCTTTTCCGCGAAATGGTGCTTTCCGAAGGGCCGGGGCTGCTCGCAGGCCTTGTCAAAGCGCGATCCGCAGCCCAATAGATCCACCCGGTGCGCCCACGCTAGGCTTTTGGACGTGGAGACTGCAGAAAACACGACCCCCCGGCCCGACGCAACGGTCATCGGGCTCGACATCGGCGGCACGAAGACCCGCGGTGTCCGCTTCGAGGGCGGCAAGCCGGTCCGCGACGAAAGCACCGGCAGCTCCAACGTCCAGAACGTGAGCCGGGAGACGGCGGCCAGGAATCTCGCCGAGCTCTTCGCCATGATCGGTGGCGGCGACGTGGACCGCGTCCTCGCCGGGGCGGGCGGAATCGATACCGACGCCGATGCCCGCGCCCTCGCCGAGCTGATCGAACCCCATGTTCCGGGCGCGCAGGTCACGGTGGTCCACGATTCCCGCCTGCTGCTGGCGGCAGGCAGGGCCAGCACGGGAGTGGCTGTCATAGCCGGGACCGGATCCGCGGCCTGGGGAAAGAATGCCGAAGGGGAAGAAGCCCGCGCCGGCGGCTGGGGCTTTCTCCTGGGCGACGAGGGAAGCGGTTACTGGCTGGGCCGGGAGGCAGTGCGTCACAGCCTCCGGCGCATGAACAAAGGACTGGAACCCGATGGTCTTACAGCGGCACTCTTGGAGTCCTGCGGGTTAGACGATCCGAACAAACTCATCGCACTGTTCCATTCGGAGGACACCGACCGGCGGTACTGGGCCCAGCGCGCAAGTGCGGTGGTGGAGACCGCCCGCCAGGGGCTCGGGATCAGCCGCCAACTGCTGGACCAGGCAGGACGGGATCTCGCGGAGCTGGCGGCGCAGGCCGTTCGCCAGCTTGGCCTCCCCGGACCGGTGATTCTTGGCGGCGGGCTCGGAATGAACGTCGAGCCCTTGCAGTCAGCTTTCCGGGCAGGACTGGCCGCGCACGGGATCACCGATGTGCGGGTCCTGGACCAGGAACCGGTTTTCGGTGTGCTACGGATTGTCGCGGAACAGGCCTAAAAGCGACGCGCATACGGCTGGCGGATACGGAGAAAGACTGGCGACGCGCGAATTCCGGGGTCGCCAAACCTTTTGGGGGTCGCCAAACCTTTTGGGGGTCGCCAAACCTTTTGGGTGTCGTGACCCCTAGTCAGCAGCCCTGTTCCGGGACCTCGGCTTGAGCTGGACCCCCGGCATGGGCGGTGCGGGGATGCGCCCGGCTTCGGCTCCGGCGTCGGGCCCGTGGCCATGGATCCAGCCGAAGCGCGAAGCGCGGGCGTCCTCGTCGCTCAGGAGCGCCTGGGCTTCCCAATCTTCCCGGGCCTGCTCCACTTCCTCGTGAGTGCGGCCCACGAAGTTCCACCACATCAGGATGTCTTCTTCGAAGGGTTCGCCGCCCAGGAGCATGAAGCGGGTTCCAGGAGCCGTGTCGAGGTGGAGGGCTTCCCGGCCCATGCCGAGGAAGGCCAGGGGACCGGGGTCGACTTCTTGGCCGTCGATCACCGCTGAGCCGTCCAGGACCAGCACGGCATGCTCGAAATCGGGATTCAGCGGCAGCTCGATCGGGCCGGAGGCTGAGATTTCGACTCCGACAATCGGGCTGTACATGATCGCGGGGGAGCGCTGCCCGGCGAATTCGCCCACGAGCACCGTGGCCCTTAATCCGTCCGCCGCGACTACCGGCAGGTCGACGATCTGCTCGAACGACGGCGCGCGGTGCCTCACGGCGTCGGGCAAAGCAACCCACAACTGCAGGCCCCGGGACAGCGGCAGGAGGGCGCCGCCGTCGGGCTCGCCCGGGTGAAGTCCGGGCGGGAGGATGCCGAACTCGGAATGCGAAATGCCGCGGCCGGCCGTCATGATGTTCAACTGCCCGGGACGGACCACGACGTCACTGCCGACGCTGTCGCGGTGCCGCACCTCGCCCTGGAGGGGCCACGTGACCGTCTGCAGTCCCATATGCGGGTGGGGAAGGACGCTCATCGCGATGCGATCCGGGCCGAAGCTGTCCAGGAAGCACCAGGCTCCTACCGTCGGCATGCCGCGCTGGGGCAGGGTTCGGGAGACATTCATGGCCCTGACGCCGCCGAGGGGAACCTCGCGGGCCGGCCAGAGCTGTACAAAAGGTCCCTGTCCGGGATGCCCGGCCGGGCAGACTTCCTGGGACGGGGCCGTTTCCAAGTTGGTCACAATACAACTCCATGTGCTGAACAGTGTTCCCTCCAGCTTAGGCCTAGGCTGGCTCCATGAGCATGCAGTTCGACACCCGCCCGGCCGCGTACGGAGTGGTCATCCGCGACGGAGCAATCCTTCTCGCCTACTGGAAGCAAGACGGCAAGGAAGGCTGGACCCTTCCCGGGGGAGGCCTGGACCTGGGGGAGCATCCCGTGGACGGCTGCCGCCGCGAGATCCAGGAGGAAACCGGGTACGACGCCGATATCGGAGCGATGCTCGGCATCGACGTCGGCCACTGGCCGGGTGAGGAGCGGCTGGACGGATCAGAGCGTGATTTCCAGGCGATCCGGCTGGTCTACGAGGCAAGCATCACGGGTGGCGAATTGACCCACGAGATAGACGGCAGCACCACCCACGCCGCCTGGGTGCCGCTCGGCAAGGTTCCGGGACTGAACCGGGTGTCCTTGGTGGACATCGGCCTGCGCCTGCACAGCGAGCGTCCCCTCAACGGAAAACTGCAGACGCCCTGAGCATTGCCGATTCATTACGGTCTTCGCGCCTGCGCTGACATCGTCGGTGGTGCTGGTTAGGCTGTAGAACATCAGTTCGCTGTTGATTGAGTTCCATCGTTGATATTTGCGGCCCAAGAAGTTAGGTAAGCCCCGGAATGGCTGAAGCCATGATTGAGTTCCAGAGCGTCACCAAGCGGTATCAGGGCGGACAACCCGCTGTTGATGGATTGAGCATGTCCATCGACAAGGGTGCCATCACCGTGTTCGTCGGACCCTCGGGCTGCGGAAAGACCACGTCCCTGCGGATGATCAACCGTATGGTGGAGCCGACATCGGGCACCATCACCGTGGCCGGCAAGGATGTTTCGAACGAACCGGCCGCCCAGTTGCGCCGCTCCATGGGTTACGTGATGCAGTCCTCGGGACTCATGCCGCACCGTTCGGTGCTGGACAACATTGCCACCGTTCCGCGGCTCAACGGCGTTTCCAGGGCGGCAGCCCGCAAACGCGCGGAAGAGCTGCTCGACGTCGTCGGGCTGGCTTCGGGGCTCGGCAAGCGATACCCGTCCCAATTGTCCGGCGGCCAGCAGCAGCGCGTCGGGGTGGCGCGCGCGCTCGCAGCGGACCCGCCTGTTCTGCTCATGGATGAGCCCTTCAGCGCGGTTGACCCTGTGGTCCGCGACGAACTCCAGCAGGAACTCCTCCGGCTCCAGCGCGAACTGGCCAAGACTATTGTCTTCGTCACCCACGACATCGATGAGGCCACCGTGCTCGGCGACAAAGTGGCTGTCTTCGCCGTCGGAGGCAAACTTGCGCAATACGCGGCGCCCGAAGAGATCCTCCGGGCACCTGCCAATGACTTCGTGGCCTCTTTCGTGGGCCGTGACAGGGGTTTCCGGCACCTTTCCTTCAACGGCGCCGATGCTGTTCCGGTGCATCCGGTCAAGACCGTGGAGGCCCCGCAAGTTGCCGCGGGCAGCAGCGAATGGGCCTTGGTGCTCGACGGCGACTCCCGGCCTATGGGATGGGCGTCGCCGCGCGACGGCGCCGGGCTGATTCCCGGAGGTTCCTTGTTCCGGCGCGGGGATACGCTCCGCCGGGCCCTGGATGCCGCGCTGTCCTCACCTTCGGGCCTTGGCGTGGTGGTGGACGACGACGGCAGGCTCGCCGGCGTCCTCAAAGCCGACGAAGTGCTGGCGCTCATCGAACGGACCCGGCACAACAGGGAGGACGCCCCCTGATGGAATGGTTCCTGGCGAATAGCGGCATGGTCTTTGAGCGGGCAGGCGAGCACCTTATCCTGGCTCTGATCCCCATGGTCTTGGGTCTGCTCATCGCGGTGCCCTTGGGGCAATTGGCCCGACGGAACCGTACCCTCAGGACCGTGGTCACCACGGCAAGTTCCTTGCTGTACACCATTCCCTCGTTGGCGCTTTTCATCATCCTGCCGCCGATCCTGGGAACCCGGATCCTGGATCCGCTCAACGTGGTGGTTGCCCTCACCATGTATGCCGTCGCCCTGCTTGTGCGGGCTGCCATGGACGCCTTCGATTCCGTCGACGACGACCTCCGTATGGCTGCCGTGTCCATGGGATTCAAGCCGACCGCACGGTTCCTGCAAATCGACCTGCCGCTTTCCTTGCCCGTGCTTTTTGCGGGCCTGCGCGTGGTGTCCGTCAGTAATATCTCCCTCGTGAGCGTCGCCGCGCTCCTGGGGGTCGGGAACCTGGGGATGCTGTTCACCGACGGGCTGCAGCGGGCGTTCGTCACCGAGGTGGTGGTCGGCATCATTGCGATCCTCTTGCTGGCCCTCGTCATGGACACATTCTTGGTGGTCCTTGAGAAGCTGCTGACGCCCTGGACTCGTGCCGGTGCTGTCACGGCCAAGCAAGAGGCCAAAGCAGGGGAGTTCATCGCAGATGCCAGGATGCACGCGGAGGCAGGTCGATGAGCAATATCTTCGTTGACACCCTCGCTTGGCTCACGGACCCGGTTCACTGGTCAGGAAGCGGCGGAATCGCCACGAGGCTCCTGGAACACCTGCAGTATTCCGGGCTGGTCCTGGTGATTGCCGCGGCCATCGCCGTGCCCGTGGGTCTCTTCATCGGGCACACAGGACACGGGCGCGTGGTTGCTGTGGCGTTCGCCGGCGCCCTGCGGGCCCTCCCGACCCTCGGACTGCTTGTCCTCTTCGCCCTGTTGGCCGGAAGCGGCCTCATGCCTCCCGTCTGGGCCCTCGTCATCCTGACGGTGCCGCCCCTCCTGGCCGGGACCTACGCCGGGATTTCCAGCGTTGATCCAACGGTGGTTGACGGAGCCCGCGCCATGGGCATGACAGAACTGCAGATCCTGTTCCGCGTAGAGCTGCCCAACGGACTTCAGGTCATGTTCGGTGGCATCCGCACGGCGGTCCTGCAAGTCATTGCGACGGTTTCCGTGGTGGCGTATCTTCCGCTGGGAGGCCTGGGGCGTTATCTTTTTGACGGATTGGTCCTTCAGGACTTCCCCCGCATGCTCGGCGGGTCACTGCTCATCGCGGCGTTGGCAATCGCCGTCGACCTCATTCTGGCCATGGCGCAGAGGATCCTCCTCCCGCCCGGACTTTCCATCGATTCCAACGGCGGCCACAAGGCCGCCGGAGATCTCGCAGCCGCCGCACCGGCGGGGGCTGCCGTTCAAGGAGGTACCGCATGAAGCAACCCGTCATCCTGACCCGCCGCGGGCTCGGCGGCCTGGCGGCCGGAGTCGGCATTGCGCTTGCACTAAGCGCATGTGGCGGCAGCCCGCTGTCCAGCCCGTCCACCAACGCCCCCTCCGGGGCCGGTGGCTCGCTCACGGTGGGCTCGGCAGATTTCCCCGAGAGCCAGGTCATCGCCGAAATCTACGCCGGAGCACTCAACGCCGCCGGCGTTACCGCTACGACGAAGCCCAATATCGGATCCCGCGAGATCTATTTCAAGGCCGTACAGGACGGTTCGATCGATCTCGCGCCGGACTACTCCGGCAACCTTTTGTCCTACCTGGACGCCAACGCCACGCAGGTATCGGCCGAAGACGTCTACAAGGCGCTGCCCGGCAAGCTTCCACAGGGCCTGGGAGTGCTCGATCCCGCCAAAGCTGAGGACAAGGACGCCATGGTTGTCACGAAGGCCACGGCGGAGAAGTACCAGCTCAAGTCCATCGAAGACCTCGCCAAGGTCTGTGGAGACCTCACGATGGCAGCACCGGCAACTTTTGAGACCCGCGCCTACGGGTTCCCGGGCCTCAAAGCCAATTACAACTGCGTGCTCAAGGGCCTGAAGCCGTTCAGCGACGGCGGCGGGAACCTCACGCTGCAGGCCCTGCTGTCCAACGACGTCCAGGTTGCCGACATCTACACCACGACGCCGTCCATCCAGGACAACGCCTTGGTGGTCCTGGATGATCCTAAGAACAACTTCAAGGCTCAGCAGGTCCTCCCGCTGTACAACATGGCCAAGATGACGGACAAGGCGAAGGCAGCCCTCAACAACGTCTCCAAGATCCTCACGACGGACGACCTCATCAGCCTCAACCGTGCGGTCAGCGGCAACCAAAAGCAGAATCCCAAGGACGCTGCGGCCGCTTGGCTCAAGGACAAAGGGATCGTGAAGTAAGGCCCCTGCCAAGGACGACGGCGGCGAGGAACCCTTTTTGGGGGCCTCGCCGCCGTCGTCGCTAATGTGAGTGATGTCTCAACGGAAGTACATCCCCGGTATGGCATATTTGATGAATGGCAGAATTCAAGCAGTCCACCAAGCTTCATAATGTCCTTTACGACATCCGTGGACCGATTCTTCAGGCCGCCCAGCAGATGGAGGCAGAGGGTCACCGCATCCTCAAACTGAATATCGGAAACCCGGCACCGTTCGGATTCGAAGCGCCGGACGCGATCTTGGTGGACATGATCCGCCATCTGCCCCACGCCCAGGGATACAGCGATTCGCGCGGGATTTTCTCTGCCCGCACCGCCGTCTCGCAGTATTACCAGACCCGTGGCATCCAAAACATCCACGTTGACGACATCTACCTTGGCAACGGCGTCAGCGAGCTCATCACCATGTCGCTCATGGCTTTGCTGGAAGTGGGAGACGAGATTCTCATCCCCACTCCGGACTACCCGCTGTGGACCGCCTCCGTGGCGCTGGCCGGCGGCCGTCCGGTCCATTATCTGTGCGACGAAGAATCGGGCTGGCAGCCGGACCTTGAGGACATGGAATCGAAGATCACGCCTCAAACCAAAGGCATCGTGGTCATCAACCCCAACAACCCCACGGGTGCCGTATATCCGGAGGAGACCCTCAAGAAGATCGTGGCCCTCGCCGAAAAGCATGGCCTTGTGGTGTTCGCCGATGAGATCTACGAGAAGATCCTCTACGAAGACGCCGTCCACGTGAATCTTGCCGGGCTCACCGGCGACGATGTGCTCTGCCTGACGTTCAGCGGACTGTCCAAGGCCTACCGCGTGTGTGGCTACCGCGCCGGTTGGATGGCCATCTCCGGACCGAAGAAAGACGCCGCAGACTACCTCGAGGGCATCAACCTGCTGGCCAACATGCGGCTGTGCGCCAACGTGCCGGCACAGCATGCCATCCAGACCGCCCTCGGTGGCCACCAAAGCATCAACGATCTCATCCTGCCGGGCGGCAGGCTCCTTGAGCAGCGGAACAAGGCCTACGATCTGCTCAACGCCATCCCCGGCGTCAGCACACAACAGGCCCGTGGTGCCCTCTATCTGTTCCCGAAGTTGGACCCCGAGGTCTATCACATCCGCGACGACGAGAAGTTCGTCCTCGACCTTCTCAAGGAACAAAAGATCCTCGTCTCACACGGACGGGCCTTCAACTGGGTGCGTCCTGACCACTTCCGCATGGTGACCTTGCCGAACGTCAAGGATATTGAAGAAGCGATTGGACGCATGGCGGACTTCCTCGGGCGGTACCAAGGCAACTAGCCTGTTGTGCAAGCCGCGACGAAATGCGGCCGGACCAAAGGGGATATCGAAATGGCCGGGACCAAGGAGTTCACCAAGCAGGTATCCACTATCTTGAAGGCCGGGCCGGGATTCTCGCTGGACGCGGTAGACCCCGGAGCGACGCCCGGCTACAAGGGAAAGAAGTCTGACGGCGTCGCTTTGCTGGCAGCGCAGGATGGTCGTTTGGACGTGCTGCAGGAGATGCTCTTTGCCGAGGGAAAATTCGGCAGCTCCAAACGAGTGCTGTTGATCCTGCAAGCCATGGACACCGCAGGCAAAGGCGGGATCGTTGAGCACGTCGTCGGATCAATGGATCCCCAAGGTGTCAAGGTTGCCCCGTTCAAGGCGCCGACTGATGAGGAGAAAACCCACGATTTCCTCTGGCGGGTCGAGAGAGCCCTGCCCGACGCCGGGTTCGTCGGGGTTTTTGACCGATCCCACTACGAGGACGTGCTGATACACCGAGTGCACGGTTGGGCGAATGACGCTGAACTGGAACGGCGCTATGCGGCCATCAACGAGTTCGAGGCACGCCTCGCCGAAGAAGGTACGGCGATCGTCAAGGTCATGCTCAACATCAGCCGCGATGAACAAAAAGCGCGCCTGCTGGCACGATTGGATGACCCGTCCAAGCACTGGAAGTACAGCACGGACGACCTCAAGGAACGCGCGTTTTGGGATTCCTATATGGACGCGTATCAGCGGGTCTTCGAGAAGACCTCAACCGAGGTGGCGCCCTGGTACGTGGTTCCGGCGAACAAGAAGTGGTTTGCGAGGATCGCTGTCCAGGAGCTTCTGCTCGAGGCCCTCGGGAAGCTGGGCCTGAGCTGGCCGAAAGCAGACTTTGACGTGCCGGCGGAGCGGGCTCTGGCCGTCCAATCCTAGCTGGCCGCCGGGCCGTCCTCGCCGTTGCTTCGGGCCGCGGCCAGCCTCCGGCGGGCACCCTCCAGCCACTCTTCGCAGCGCTTCGCCAAAGCCTCGCCGCGTTCCCAGAGTGCGAGGGATTCCTCAAGGCTTGCTCCCCCGGCTTCAAGGCGGCCAACCACGGCCATGAGCTGCTCGCGGGCTTCCTCATAGCTGAGAGTGTCCAGGTCCTCAGGGGATCCCTTGGCCGCAGGGGATGTGTTTTCTGCTGTCATTTCCTAGTCCTCATTGCTGGTGCTTGCTGGGTTGTCCGGCTGCAGCGGGGGCTCCGGAAGATACGGCGGCAAGGCGGCCTTCCGCCAACCGGAGGGTCAGCTCCGTGCCGTCAGGGGCTTGGTCAGGGCTCCGGACGACGTCGTGGCCCACCCCATCCGCTCCCGCGACCTGGACGACGGCGTACCCGCGGTCCAACGTTTTTTGGGGCGACAATGCCCTTACCTGGGCGCGGAGATGGTGCACCTGATCAAGTGCGCGGATAACAGCGGAGCTCACCGCGGTGTGGGCATGTTTCCGGAGCCGTTCGACATCGTCCTCCCGCATCTTGACCATTACTTCGGGGGACGCCAGCACAGGACGCGATCTTAGGGCGTGGAGTCGATCCGTTTCGCGGTCCACCAAGCGTCCCACGCCGCGACGTAGCTGCTCGCGGGCCTGCCGTACCCTCGCCAATTCCTCGACAACATCAGGGACGATCCTCTTTGCGGCGTCAGTAGGTGTGGATGCGCGAAGGTCAGCGACATCGTCCAGGATGGGATGGTCGGCTTCATGGCCGATCGCGCTGACCACGGGGGTGGCCGCTGCGGATACCGCGCGGACCAGATCTTCGTTGCTGAACGGAAGCAGATCTTCCAGTGCTCCGCCACCACGGGCGATCACGATCACATCCACGTGCGGATCGGCGTCGAGTTCCTTGAGCGCCGCCAGGATCTGGCTCACCGCGGTAACTCCTTGGACTGCCACCTCCCGGACGGCGAATTCGACGGCGGGCCAGCGAAGCGCCGCGTTGCGCAGGACGTCTTTCTTGGCGTCGGAATCGCGGCCGGTGATGAGCCCGATCCGGTGGGGGAGCAGGGGCAGCCGTTTCTTCCGCGAGTCTGAAAACAGCCCTTCGGCGCCAAGGGCCTGGCGCAAGCGCTCGATTCTCGCGAGGAGATCGCCGAGGCCGACCGGGCGGATGTCCTTAATCGACATGTTGAGCCGACCGGTCTTGAGCCAGAATTCGGGTTTCACCAAGGCCACGACGCGTGAGCCACGCTCAAGTGGCATCTTCTGGCGATCCAGGACGTTGGACCACAGCGATGCGGGCAAGGAGATTTCGGCATCCGTGTCCCGCAGCGTCACGAAGGCGCTGCCGCCTCGACGATTGAGTTCGATGACCTGGCCTTCGATCCACGCAGCCGGGGCCCGTTCTATGTGGGTCTTGAGCTTGCGGGATAGCAGCTGCAGCGGCCAAGGATTGTCGGGACTTGTCTCCGACGCCGTCGCGGGCAGGGTTGACTCTGTCTTCGTTGATTCTTCGCTGGAAGACCCTTCGCCCTGGGCTCCCGGGTTCGGGAGTCCTGAAATCGGCAACGCCTGTGGCGCGCCGCCGGGTACGGCATCATGGGACACGCGGGTAGCCTCCTGCTGGTGGCTGGTGCATGGTTCCGTCCTCGCTGGTACTTTGCTAAGTGGCAGGCTTCCAACTCTATCCATACCTTGTAGCATGCATGACCGACATTTACTCGTCGTCGCCCCGACTGGAACTGCTGCACTCCAAACTTGAGGAATCCATTGCGCACGTTCGTCTCTGCAATCGCAGTGATCTTTGCCCTTCTGCTCACAGGAATCGCCGTCCCGATGGCATGGACGGACGCCAACATCGTCCGGGAAGACGGATTTGTGGCGCTCACTTCTCCGATCGGGAAGGACCAGGCGTTCCAGGCGCGGCTGGCGGCTACCGCCGTCGCAAGCCTTGAATCCAAAATCAATCTACCGGCGCCCGTGGAACAACTTGGCGCTTCGTTCCTCAAGGACGCCGCCACCGCGATGTCCACGTGGCCTGAATACCCGCAAGCGTGGGATGAAACCGTACGCCGGAGCCACCAACTGAATTTCGCAGGCACTGCCGGCCCCGGGAACTCGACCGCGGGGACGTCCTTGGTGCTCGACGTCGGGCCTCTGGTCAAGCTCGCCGCTGACCGGCTGCACGCCGCAACCGGCCTCCCCATTGCGACGCCGGAATCCACCCCGATCAACATCGGCGGCCCCGCTCAGCGCCAGCAGGTAGACGCCATCGCCGCGTATGCGCCAATGTGGTGGATTCCCGGCCTCGGCGCCGTCCTGCTGTTTGCCCTGGGCTTGCTTTCCGCGAAGCGCAGGGGAGTGCTTCTCTTGTTCACCGGACTGGGATTGGCCGCAGTCGCTGCGCTGTGGCAAGTGGCCACGACGGTGCTCAAGGGCGCAGGCGATGCGGGACTGGGCGGAACCGCCACAGGCGGCCTCTTTGCGCGGGAGTTGGTGGCAGCTTCAGTCGACAATTTCACCGGTTGGATCACTATCGCCTGGATTGCCGCGGGAGTGTTTGCACTTCTCGGCCTGCTCGGTGCGATCTTCTCACGCAAAGCCAGGCCGAGCGTGCGGGCGAACGCTGCCGGTAGCATGGAGGGATGACCAGCTCATCAGTTTCCATTCCGATGCCCTCTATCCCGCGTAGGCGTCGGACGCCGGAAGAGGTGCTGGCCGCCGCTCCGGTCTCCGGCCCCAAACGAGTCTTGCTCGCGGCCCCCCGCGGATATTGCGCAGGCGTCGACCGCGCAGTCATCGCAGTGGAGAAGGCGCTGGAACACTACGGGCCGCCGGTATACGTGCGTAAGCAGATCGTGCATAACGTTCACGTCGTCACCTCGCTAGAGGAGAAGGGTGCCATCTTCGTCGAAGAGACGGACGAGGTACCCGAAGGCGCCCTCGTGATCTTCTCAGCCCATGGCGTGTCCCCGGCTGTAGTGCAGTCGGCCGAAGACCGCGGCCTGCGCACCATCGATGCCACCTGCCCCCTCGTCACGAAGGTGCACCGCGAAGCCGTCCGCTTCGCCAAGGAAGATTACGACATTCTCCTCATCGGCCATGACGGTCACGAAGAAGTGGAAGGAACGGCGGGCGAAGCCCCGGACCACATCCAGATCATCAATGGTCCGCACGAAGTGGACAAGGTCAAGGTGCGCAATCCGGAGAAGACGATCTGGCTTTCGCAGACCACCCTGAGCGTCGACGAGACGATGGAGACCGTCCGGATGCTCAAAGAGCGCTTTCCCACGTTGCAGGATCCGCCCAGCGACGACATTTGCTATGCCACCACCAACCGCCAAGTGGCCATTAAGAAGATTGCCCCGCAGGCTGACCTGGTGATCGTGGTGGGATCTGCGAATTCTTCCAACTCCGTGCGGCTCGTCGAGGTGGCGCTTGAGTATGGCGCCAAGGCCTCCTACCGGGTCGATTTCGCGAACGAGGTCGACGAGAGCTGGTTCGAGGGCGTCGCCACCGTGGGAGTCACCTCCGGTGCTTCCGTTCCCGAGGTCCTGGTCCAGGATGTTCTTCGTTTGCTGGCCGACTACGGCTACGGCGCGGTTGAAGAGGTTGTGACGGCGGAGGAAGACCTGCTGTTCTCCTTGCCTAAGGAACTGCGCGCCACCCTCAAAGAGGCCGGAGACGTCACACGCGCCTTGGGCGGACGCGGGAACCGGCCAACCTCGTAGTCCGGTCCCGGCCCGGTACAGGCTGCCGGGCCCGGACCACTACCAGGCCGGTCCTAGGCCGCGGATTCTCCTTCGATCAGTTCGGGTGCGGCAAGGGTCCGCGGCACTGCTTCCACTGAGGGCGGTGACACCAGTCCGTCGGCGTCCATGGAGTTGAGTTTCCGTGCCGTCGGCAGGACGCGTGCTTCGAGAGTTCCGACGAGTGCGTTGTAGCGATCCACCGAGGTCTTCAACGATGAACCCAGCTTGCCCACGTTGTCACCGAGGGTTCCCATGCGTTCGTACAGCTGCCGGGCGAGCTCGAAGAGCTCCCGGGCGTTGTCCGTCAGGACGTCTTGGCGCCAGGTGAAGGCGACGGACTTAAGTACTGCCAACAATGTGCCGGGGGACGCGAGCACTACGTTCCGGGACAAGGCGTGATCCAAGAGCGCGGGGTCCGCTTCAAGTGCTGCGGCCAAGATGGATTCCGCTGGCAGGAAGCAGATCACCAGCTCGGGCGAGTTGCCGGGGATGTCCCAGTATTTCTTGGACCCCAGGGCATCGACGTGGGACTTGAGGGCCTTCGCGTGTGCGAGCAGCAAAGCATCCGTGCCATTGCCCACCGGCAGTGCGCCGTTCCCAGCCAGGTGCCCGGTGTTGCCCTGTTCCTGGGCGGCGAGGTAGGAGGCCAACGGGACCTTCGCGTCCACCACGAGTTGCTTTCCACCCGGCAACTGGACCACAAGATCCGGCCGGATGGCGTTGTCGACGGAAGCGGAATGCACCTGCTCGTGAAAATCGACGTGACGCAGCATCCCGGCGGCTTCAACCACGCGGCGCAGCTGGACTTCTCCCCACTGGCCCCTGGCGCTGTTGGACCGAAGGGCAGACGCCAGGGCATGGGTGGAGCGCAGGAGTTGTTCATCGGACAAACGGGCTTCCTGGAGCTGCTGGGCAAGCTGGCCGTACTGCTCCAAACGATCCCGCTCCAGAAGTGAGACCTGTTGTTGTACGGCCGTCAGCTTCTCGGCAACCGGGGCGAGTGCGCGCAACACACTGCCATCCTGGTTCCTGGACTCGTTCAATTCGCGGTTCTGTGACAACAGAAGCCGCCGCTCGGCGTCGGCGGCGGCAAACTGGGCGTTCACCGCGGCAAGCCGGGCCGAGACGCCGTCGAAATCTTCCTCAAGCGCGGCACTGCGGCGCCGGAACAGCAGGAAGCCAGCCACCACCCCGGCGGCCGCTCCCAGAAGAAGCATGAACAAAGCGAGTATTACTGCAAAACCATCCATGTCTCCCACCTTGGCATAGGGGTCGGACAATATAGCGAAGCCGGCTCACGGCAACCGGGCGTGGGGTCCAGGGTTCCAGCCGCGAAAGCGGATAAGGGCACTCAACGGGTAGAATCAATGCTCGTGGCTCTTACTATTGGCATCGTCGGACTGCCCAACGTCGGCAAATCAACTCTTTTCAACGCACTGACCCGCAACCAGGTGCTGGCCGCGAACTACCCGTTCGCCACCATCGAGCCAAACGTCGGCGTCGTCAACCTCCCGGACCCGCGCCTGCAGAAGTTGGCGGAGGTCTTCGGATCGCAGCGCCTCCTGCCCGCCGTCGTCTCTTTCGTTGACATCGCCGGTATCGTCAAGGGCGCCTCCGAGGGCGAAGGCCTGGGCAACAAGTTCCTCGCGAACATCCGCGAAGCAGAAGCCATCGCCCAGGTCATCCGCGTCTTCGACGACCCCGACGTTGTCCACGTCGACGGCAAAGTCGATCCGCGCTCGGACATCGAGACGATCAACACCGAACTGATCCTGGCCGATCTCCAGACGATCGAAAAGGCCATTCCCCGGATCGAAAAAGAAGTCAAGATCAAGAAGCGGGAAGCCGCGGAACTCGCAGCAATCCTGGCTGCCCAGGCCGTACTGGAGCGCGGCGACACGATCTTCTCCTCAGTCAAGAGCGACAAGCTCGAGATGGAGCACCTCAAGGAGCTCAGCCTCCTCACGGCGAAGCCCTTCATCTACGTCTTCAACTCGGACGAAGGCATCCTGGGCAACCCGGAAAAGCAAGAGGAACTGCGCGCAATGGTGGCGCCGGCGGATTGCATTTTCCTTGACGCCAAGCTGGAATCGGATCTCGTCGAACTCGACGAGGAAGAAGCCCGCGAGATGCTCGAGATGAATGGCCAGGACGAATCCGGCCTCGACCAGCTGGCACGCGTAGGTTTCCACACGCTCGGACTGCAGACCTACCTCACGGCCGGTCCCAAGGAAGCCCGCGCCTGGACCATCCACCGAGGCGACACCGCGCCCCAGGCCGCAGGAGTCATTCACACGGATTTCCAGCGCGGATTCATCAAGGCCGAAGTTGTCTCCTTCGATGACCTCATCGCCGCCGGATCCATGGCCGAGGCCAAGTCCCGCGGCAAGGTCCGTATTGAAGGCAAGGAATACGTCATGGCCGACGGCGACGTGGTGGAGTTTAGATTTAATGTCTAGTTTCTGACCTCCCCGAAACTTTTGCGATAGCCGCTAAGAACAGGTGTTCTTAGCGGCTATCCGCTTTTATGACCGCCCGCCTGGTCGAACATGATGCTTCCTCTGACCTGGGACCTCATCCCCGAAAACCCATCAATGACGTGTCTACCTCCGTCGACTGCCTCGCGCAGGATATCCTCCCCTAAGTGCCACCCGACAGAGGGGCGTATCAGGGGGAGGATCACGCGTGCGCGCTACCCGGTTCCACAATCGGAGGACGGCCCGTATCCTCGTGTCTGCGTTAACCGCTAGTGCGGTCATGTGGGGTGGCGTAACGCCGCCCGCGGTCGCCGCGTCGTCGCCCCCAGCGACAACGCCACCGACACAATCGCCGGCCGCGACCACGCCGCCGGCCCCACCCGTGAACCCTGCGTCTTCTCCGGCCTCTGCTGGAACCACGACGCCCACATCCACCCCTCCCCAGTCGACGACGTCCGCCGCTTCAGCGCAGGACCTAACAGCGACGACTTCCGCGCCGGCTGGTTTCGTGGTCGGCAGCGCGTTCTGGACGTGGTTCTCGACTTCAACCGCCGCGGGCTACGGTCAGCCAATCGCGGACCAAGTCTGCCCGACTGTCGATTTCTGCTCGCAGGAATTCCAGAACGGGACCGCGTATTGGAAGCCGCGCTTCGGACCTCACGGAGTCCTTAAATCGTCTCCCGTAGGTTTGAAATATTTCGCCGACGGCGGGTATGCAACTTACGGGATGCCAGACCGTGACAACACCCACTTTTATGGCGCTTCCTCCATCGGCATTCCGGAGTCGGACCAGCAAGGCTTCGAAAACGCGATCATCGTGGTGCCGAACGGTGCGGCCGCATTCACCCTGTATCGCCCCATGGAGATGTTTATGCTCCTGGACCCCCTGGGCGGTTCCCCGGCGCCTCAATGGGTCTCGCCGATCACGTGCGGCCTGCCCCCCAAAGGAGGCTGCGCGGCACAAACTCTGGCCGCACCAAGCGACCCCTCGGCACCCGTCGTCCGGCGTAACTATGAGTACCCTGCCATGAACCTCAGCTACATCGACCTCCCCGGCCAGGTCTGGAAGCGCTGGAACGCCCTCGGAGCTGAAAACAGCTGGCTCGGCGCCCCGCAGGGCGTCGAATGTTCCTGGCTACTACCGGCCGGTTATTGCGAGACGTCGTTCCAGAACGGGGTCATGCTGGCGAACGCGTCGAGCGCCGTCACCATGAAAGGCGCGATCTTCCAGTGGTGGAACACGTCAAACGGCCCCAACAACCTCGGCATACCGCTCGGCGACGAGAGGTGCGTGCTCGCGCAAAGCGGGTGCCGACAGGAATTCGCCGGCAGCAGTCTGACGTGGACCGCTGGCCTCGGAGTCCAGACCGTCAAGGGGGCGATACGGGACAAGTGGCTGTACATGGGAGCGGAGGCGAGTCGTCTCGGCTACCCGACGGGACCCGAGACATGCTTCGGGTGGACCGTCAACAACGTCGACAAATCGGGCTGTTACCAGTGGTTCCAAGGTGGGATCATCTGGTGGTCCCCCGCCTCGGGAACTCACGTCGTAGGGGGCGCGATCATGCGCGCCTACGAGCGCGCCAACTGGGTGTGGCCTGACTACAATTCCTCCGGCTACCCCATGCAGATGATCGGCTACCCCATCAGCGACGAAAATTGCACAGGGCCCGGAGGCGGGTGTTACCAGTGGTTCGAGAATGGCATCATCTGGTGGTCTCCCACCACGGGCGCCCAGCGTCTCATGAATGGCGACAAGAGGGTGTTTGAGTCCCTCAGCTGGGCTTGGGGGCCACTCGGGTACCCGACGACCGAAGAGCGCTGGTGGAACGATTACACCGCTTACCCGAAGTACTACTCTGGCACCCGCCAGTACTTCGAGCACGGCTACCTCACCTGGACCGACGGCTATGGCATAACGGTCACGTACTACTGAGGTCTTCTCATCGGGAGTCCTAGACCACCAGGCCTAGATGTAGGTGACCCACGCTCCCGTCGGCGTCCAGTGGATCACGCCGCCCTCGTAGTTCTGGGCCACAGCACCTCCCGGGCCGGTCGCGTATTCATTGCTGGTCGGGTACCCGAGCCTGCCGTTCTCGAAACCGGTGGAGCCCCAGACGGAGCGGATCCCGCCGGAGGAGACGAAGCCACCGGTCGCGGGGGCCCAGATGATGGCCCCGTTTTGGTAGTTCTGGTACACGCCGCCGTTCCGAAGCCCGGTGATCTCGTCGGTGACCGGGTAGCCCAGGCGTCCGTTCTCGAATCCGGTTTCAGCCCATTTGCTGCGGATGGCACCCATGGTCAGGTGCGCCCCGGAAGCCGGGGAGTACAGGATGCAGCCGACCTGGTAGCACTGGAAGGAGCCGCCGTACTTAAGCCCGGAAACCTCCGGGCTGGTCGCGGTCCCGATCGAACCGTTGTACGAGGCAGCCTTGGCCCCGATCGGGGACTTCGACGCCGGCGCGGTAGGAGGGTTTGTCATCGGGTAGGCAGCCAGGTTGGCGACTACTAAATGCCAGCCCTGGTACGGTCCGGAGGTGGGGACGACGTAGCCGAGCCCGCCGTCGGTGAGCCGTGGATCCAGCATGGCGGCCTTGTGGCTAGGAGAGTTAATCCACCAGCCGACGATCTGTTCCGGCGTGAAGTTGAAGCCGATGATCTCCCGATACATGCCGGCATCCGCGGGGATGAGCGAGCCGCCGGCGTCCGCCCGGTGGATGGTGGCGAAGTCGAAGGCGGGGTCCATCGTGGCGACGCCAAGATGATTCGCCCAGCCCTGCGAAACGTCAGCGATCCGCTGGTTCCACATCAGGGGCCTCGCGCCGAGCTTGGCGCGCTCTGCATTCATCAGGTCCAAAGTTTTCTTGGCGAAGGCGTCAGAGTAGGTGGAGGCCGGCACGGCCGCGGGGACCGGCGCGGCGGAGGAGGTGGTGGCGCCGATAAGGCCGCCGGACAGTGAGAGCAGCAGGCCGAGGGTCACCGCGGACATGCGGGTAGAACGTGATTTCATGGGTCCCTAGATTGAGTGCCGGGTGGGAATGCCGGGAGACGGTATAAGTCTGCCCGAACATCAACGGCTGAATGCACGATTTACGGTGATGTGGGGAAAACCTTGGTAAATCCTGCGGAACCCAGACCACACCGGCCCAATTCCCTTAGAACAGCGGCCAGGGCACCGCTGACATCTCACCGCTCGGAGCCGGAAACCGCCCTGCCAGGCGCAACCGGGCGCAGCGCGCGGCGAGCGATGCGATTTCTTCGGCGCTGAGCAATTCCGCCAGGTTTCGGCCTAGCTCACCGTGCAGTCCTTCGCTGACACGATCGATGCCCTCGCGTTCCTCGGCGGTCAGGGCGTCTCCCAGCCATCCCCACAGCACGGTGCGCAGCTTGTGGTCACGGTGAAAGGTGAGCCCGTGGTCCACGCCGTGCCGGCGTCCGTCTGTCATGGCAAGAATGTGGTCCCCCTTGCGATCGGCGTTGTTGACGACGACGTCGAACACCGCCATGCGTCTGAGCGCTGGCGAGTCTTCGTGAACGAGGGTGACCATCCGTCCGTTCTCATCCCGTCCCTCGAGAACGTGTTTCCAGCCCGTCTCGGGCACATGGTCCGTCGCGACCAGGTTCACGGCGTTTTGGGCGGGGTCTTGCTCCTGCCAGAGCTGCACCATTCCTTCGCCCATCGGACCATCGCGCAGCCAGGTATGCGGCACGATGTCCCAGCCGAAGACCCGCGAGACCAAGTAGGCGGCCACCTCCCGGTGAGCCAGGGTGCCGTGGGGAAAATCCCACAGCGGAGTTTCGCCTGCTATCGGTTTATAGACGACCACCACGTCGCCGATGCGGCCCAGAAATGTAGCGTTTGAAGCCGTCGTGATGCGGCCGGTGAGCGTCAGCTCGGCGGTCACTAGGTCCGGCGTTGGCATCAGACCTCGGGGAGGGTGCAGATGTGCCCGTCGGCGTCTATGGGGTATCCGCAGAGCGGGCACGTCGGACGCCCGGCGCCCACGATCTCACGGGTGCGCTTGGCGAATGCGCGGGCGGTGCCGACCGGCATCCGCACCAGCAGCATTTCGGACACGTTAGCACCGTCCTCATCAAGGGATGCGTCGTTGTCATCGGCGTCGACATCGGTGATCGGGTAGGCCTCCAGTACGACCTGGGCCGTGGTCGGGTCCCAACCTAGGCTCATGGCGCCGGCGCGGAACTGCTCCTGAACGGCCTCCAGCTGGTCATTGTCGACAAGTTCAACGGGAGTACCCGTGGGAACGCTGAAGGGGTTGCCCTCGACGGTGATCAGCTGGTCGAGGATTTCGTCGATCTTCTCCGCGAGCAGGGCCGACTGCTGTTTCTCCAGGGCAATGCTCACGATCTGCGTCCCTGCGCGCACCTGCAGGTAGAAGGTGCGCGCCCCCGGAAGGCCGATGGTGCCGACGACGACCCGGTCAGGCCAGGCAAACTCGTGAACACGTGTAGGCATGTCAGTATTCTAGGCACATCGGGTTCATGGCGCCTTTTGCCCTGCATCGCCGCCCACGGCCGCATCGCCGGAGTGGATGCCGTTGGACAGCCACGACAGATCACCCGCGTCGGTGTTGGTTGCGTGGACGCTGGGTCGGTTAGCGCCGTAGCACACGATCGAGACGGAGCCGGGGCCCACGGTAATACGTTGGAACAGGTCAAGGTGCATGCCGAGCGCGTCGGCGAGGATTGACTTGATGATGTCACCGTGACTCACCGCCACCCACACGGCGCCTGGCCCGTACCCGGCTTCGATGGCTGCATCGCGGCGTCGAATCGCTGCGACCGACCGAGCCTGCATCGCGGCCATGGATTCACCGCCGGGAAAGACGACGGCGGACGGTTGGGACTGCACGACCGGCCACAGTTCCTCGCTCGCGAGATCACTGAGCGTGCGGCCCTGCCACTGGCCGTAATCGCACTCGGTGAGATCGGGATCGACCGGCGCGTACGGCGTGCCAGCCTGGCGATCGAGGATGAGCCGAGCGGTCTGCTGGCAACGCTCAAGCGGGCTCGACACCACCGCGACCAAGGGCACGGCCGCGAGCCGGTCTCCGGTCAGAGCCGCCTGGTCGCGCCCGATCTGGTCCAGGCTGACGCCGGCGGCCCGCCCGGCCAGCAGCCCGGTGGCATTGGCTGTGGTGCGGCCGTGCCGCACGAGAATAACTGTCGCCATCCACCCAGCCTAACCACCCGCTCGCTGCGGTGGAGCCGATAGGACGGTCCACAGCGAACCGCTTTCCTCCTCCGGATCGTGCGCGCAGCCCAACGTCGTGCCGAGACGCTTCCCCGTGACGGAACGTGGTGGGGCTCCGATTTAACGTCTAGCGTTATTAACGCTGTGCGTTATATTCACGCAAAACAAGCTCGCCGTGGCGATCCATGTGCCGCCGCGCCGAATCAATGAGATAGTGCACGGCAAGCGTGCGATCACAGCCGACACGGCACTACGTCTCGGCAAGTATTTTGGAACGTCGGCTCAGTTCTGGCTCAACCTGCAGACGCATTACGATCTCGACGTTGCCGAAGATCGTGCGGCTGGGTAGATCGCGGCCATCACGCCTCTCAAGGTCACGTGAACAAATCGGTGCGGCTGGTCATCGACATACCGGTCCAGTTCATCTCGCGAGTTATCCACATAACGTGACCATGCATGGCGAAGGTTGGGATCCGTGGGTAAGGGCCTTGACTCCGTCCGAGGTTTTGGCGATTGCTCAGGACTTGGACGATATCTCTGATGCGGAGGTGAGGCTGCGGTTGCCGGATTCGCCATGTGTCGATCGGGACCTTGACGTCGAGTATGCCGTTGGCTATCTTCGACGGGCCCGGGTCTTCGCCACCAATCTCGCCGACGAGGGGCGCGGCATGGTCTACCTGATCGGGTAGCGATCATCCTGTCTTAACCCCAACCGGCGACATCCTGGCTCAGAATATTGGGCCAGGTTTCGACATCTTCCGGGGTGCGGGCCACCGTCAGTGTTGCTTGGGGGAGCAGTGCGGCAAGGGATTCCGCCGTTGACAGCGGGTGGCCCGGATCATCGACCCACGCCAGGATTGTCGTCGGTACGTCGATTCGCGCGACGACCCCAGGGGCAGGAAGATCGCTGAGCGCCGCGCCTCGAAACACTGAAGGCAAGAGGGTGTCGTCGACGTCGGGCCGCGTCTCCGGCGCACCGATTGTGGCCGGCGGCGGAGTTGCACCGCGGGTGGTGGCGAGGAATGCCTCGACGCCAACGGATTCGATCAGCGCCGCGGCACTCCGGTAGTTTGCAGCCTGTGCAGTTCGGGTTTCCCACGCGGTGGGCGGCACCATGAGCGTGAGCCCGGTAAAGCGGTCTGGCTCGCGGGAAGCGGCGTGCAAGAGTGTGCCGGTACCCATGGAGGGGCCGACTCCGTGGACACGTTCGCCCGGAAACCAGTGATCGAGGAGCCGCAGGAGGTCGTCGGCTAGGTTTTGCCATTGATATTCCTCGGGAACCTCCCGCCCAGTCGACCGGCCATGGCCGCGTGCGTCGTACCGCAGCAGTCGAGTTCCACTAAGCCCTCGGCCGAGGTCGAGGTTGAGTACCCGATCGTGCGCGCGGCTTGAGGTAAGACCATGCAGTTGGACAACCGGGTGTCCACCTTCGTCGCTCAACGCCACCGCAAGCTCGGCCCCGGGAACCTCGAAAGTAGGCATCAGGCTCCTCATTTCGTGACTGACCGCGTCCTGTCGAGCGGTCGCGTTGAACATTCAGGCTATCTGGGGCGATAGGATACTGCCATGCGGCTGACCAACGTCACGCACCTGCGCCTACCATTCGGACGACTTTGGGGCTACGACGTCAGTGTGTCGGCGCTCGGCCATCGTCTTCCGGTGTCCTTCGACCAGCGGCTCCATGTAGGAGCGGGCTCCCGGCCCGGCTCCTGGATGGCAATGTCCTTTCGACTGCCTACGCCAACTCGTCGCGAGTCAATTGCCGATGCTTGGCTGGCTGTCATCGCCCGTCACGGCACACTGCGAACCGCTTTCCTGCCCGGTGCGGATGGTAATCCGGAGCTTCACGAAATTGATATTGCTCCTGGAACCTGGGTGGAGCATCAGGTGTCTCCTGGCCAGGCGGTCAATGACGCGGTGCGGGACATTCTCGATGCCGCATGTGCGCCATACCAACGGCCCTCACACCGGCTGTGCGTATTGGAGACTGCTGCTGGACTCACGGTTGTGATTGCAGCCGACCACGCACACGTCGATATGTGGTCGATGCTGGTGATCGCGCGGGACCTGCTGTCGGCGCTCGATGCTGGGAAGGCAGGCCGTGAACCTTTCCCCGGGCCAGTGCCGGCTTTTGTCGAACACACCCAAGCACTGCTGGATCGGAATACCGCGCCGGACCACGTGCGTCACCGGTGGGAAGACATCATCGGGGACAGCGGCGGCGTCATGCCGCAATTCCCCCTGCCCCTGGGTGCGTCCGATCCGCAGCGCGAGCGTGTAGAGGTCCGCGATGTGTTCGATCTCGACGACGGCGCCGCCTTTGCCGCACAGGCCCGCAACGACGGTGTCTCGACGCTCGCGCTCGCTGTCGTTGCGATGACAGCGGTGACCCGCGAGTTGGCGGGAACCCCGCTGCGAGCCGTTTTTCCCGTGCACAGCCGCTTCGACGATAACTGGCATGACTCAGTCGGCTGGTTCATTACCAATTCGGTACTTGAGTCCGGGGTCGCCGAGCCGCGCGCTGCAGCTGCCGCGGTAAAAGAGGCTGTGCAGCTTGGCTCGTGGCCGCTCGCGGACGTGCTGGCTCCATGGGGCGGCATGCCCGTAGCTCCTGGTATGTTCGCGATCTCCTGGCTGGACCTGCGCAGACTACCGGTGCGAATCGACTCGGTGGGACTCGACGCCCAGTATGTGAGCGCGACAATCGACACCGACGGCGTCATGCTTTGGTTCATCCTAGACGAGTCCGGTCTGCACTTGAGATGCCGTTATCCCGACACTGTTGAGGCTCGAGCCAACGTCGGCGGATGGCTTGATCTGCTGGTCGCTCGGTTGCAGGCAGATGCGCGATCCTCGGTTCGAGGACTGCTGCGTGTGGCGGGCCGGACTTTCAGGCTGGAACGGGCGAGTCGCGATGATGTTGAGGCCATCGCCGTCCTGCTGTCGGATGATCAGTTCGGTCCCGATCGTGAGTGCGTCGAGCTCGAACGATACGAAGCGGCCTATAACCTGGTTGTTCGCGACAACTCCAACTATCTGGGGGTTGTCCGCGATGATTCCGATTGCATCGTTGCCACGATGCAATTGACCGTCATTCCAGGTCTTTCCCGGGGTGGTTCTTCCCGGCTTCAGATCGAGGGACTGCGAGTTGCGGCCGCGGAGCGTTCGCATGGATTGGGCACCGCGATGCTTGAGTGGGCACACGATTTTGGGCGTGCGCGTGGCGCGCAACTCGCGCAAGTGACCACCGACGAAGCACGGGAACGGGCTCGAGCCTTCTACACCCGTCTCGGATATCGGACCGCCCACGTAGGGCTGAAACGGCGCATATAGAAGTCCACGCAGGCCGGGTTAGTCGGTTTTCGGGTACCAGACGACGGTCGCGGGCTCGCCGTCGTCGGACTCAATAGCAGGTTCGTCGGTTAGCGGTTGGCCGTGCGCCAAACCAGACCATTGGTACTCTCCGCCGGGGTGAATCTCCGGGAAGTCCGATACCTCGCCCTCGCTGCGTTCTTTGTCGCGTGGACCGCCCTCATACGTGAATTTTTCGCCCATAAACCTCAACGTAGACCCCAAGCCGATGTGTGGATACCCCGTGGCGGGTCAAACCGGGCCATCACCGCCAGTTTCGATTATCGTTTGCCAAGAATGGCTTGACGCGAGCAATCGTGCCGCCATTTTGCTGGCTGCGCGACGAAGCTCGAGCCGGCCGGAATGATCCGAAAAATCAAATAGGGGGACAACTTCATGAAGCTGAAATCGACAGTAATCGCTGCGGCAGTCACGTTAGCGCTGGCGCTCGTCGGGTCGGAAGCGCAGGCAGCGCCTCCGCGATCCGTCGAAGCGTCACGGGATGCCCAGGTGGCGGCATCTATCTTCGGCTCGAGCGGCGCCATCGGGGACTACTGGAACTCGAACTCGGGCTGGTACTGGTACGGTCAGCCGACAAGCTCCGAGTACGGCGCCTGGGACGGAAGCGGCTGGAGCGCCCAGGACTTCGAGCAGGGCACGATCGTCTGGAGCCCGCGGTTCGGGACCTACGGCGTGCGGGGAGCCATTTATCAGGACTGGAGCGGGGATGGAGGCGCCTACTTTGCGCACGTAGGCCTGCCGAAGACCGAGGAGCACGACGTTCCTGGCGGCCGCGTCCAGGACTTCACCAGTGGCTGGATCCTTTGGTCGCCATGGTCGGGCGCCCACCCGGTCCGCGGTGGCATCGCCGGTTCGTGGTGGAATGCGGGTGGTCCATCGTCAGCCCTCGGCTATCCCCTGGAAGCAGAAGGCTACGCGTACCGCAACGGCGCGAGCCAGAAGTTCCAGCGGGGGTACTACTACTGGTCTGCCGGAACCGGGACCCATTCGGTGCGTGGTGGCATCCTCGGACGCTGGGACGCCATGGGTGGCGTCTACCAGTACGGATATCCGCGGACCGAAGAAATCTGGGCACCCGGTGGCACCTACCAGCTCTTCGAGGCCGGGACTGTCGTTTGGAACGGTGCGGTGGGCAACGCCTTCGGTGTGGACGGTGGCATCGGCTCTGCATGGTGGAACAACGGCGGACCCAACGGACGGTTGGGACTGCCTCGAACGGGCGAGTACTATTCCGGGTTCGGAGTCTGGGCCCAGTCTTTTGATCATGGGACCGTTTACTGGTCCTCAACCCGAGGGACCTGGATCGGCTAGCGCGGGAGGCCCCAGGCCAGAGCTCGCGCCAAATACGCTTCAGTGATGGGGAATTAACTGACAAGAGCCCCGATTCGCCGTGAATCGGGGCTCCTGTCATGTCGCCGTGAATCGCGCAACCACTTGGACGTCCTTCAATGATTGCATCTCGATAACAAACTTTACCGGCGGGAAACTTTAGACCCAAACATCCGTTCCGGGCGCTAGGCTACTGCTCATGTGAGACGAGCCACAAGCCTGCTGAGGGGGTTGTGGCAGTCTGCCGGAGTCAACAGCGCCGGCTTTTTCCACTCAAAAAAATAGGAGGCGGAATGCGTTTCGGACGTACTTCCAAAGCAGTGGGTATTGCGGCAATCGCCGCGATCGCACTGAGCGCCTGTGCCGGCAATTCCGGTGGCAATACCCCATCCACCGGAGCAGCCAAGACGGGTGGCACGGCCACTGTGGTCGAGGTCAACGCTTTCAACACGTTCAACCCCAACACAGCCGACGGCAATACTGACATCAACTCCAAGGTCAGCTACGCAACGCACTCGGGCTTCTACTACATCGACAACAAGCTGAACGTCGTTCACAACGACAAGTTCGGCAAGATGGAGAAGGTCTCGGACAACCCGCTGACCGTCAAGTACACCATCAACGATGGTGTGAAGTGGTCTGACGGCACCCCGGTCTCCGCAGCTGACCTCCTCCTCCAGTGGGCGGCCTTCTCCGGTTACTACGACGACGCCGACCCCAAGGCCAAGACGGGTACGTCTTACTTCTCCTACGCTGGTGACAACACGGGCCTCAGCCTGACGGACTTCCCGGAGATCAGCAACAACAACAAGACCCTCACGCTTAAGTACTCCAAGCCGTTCGCTGACTGGGAGATCGTGCTTGGTGGTCCCGGCATTGATGTTCCGGCCCACGTCCTTGCGCAGAAGGCCGGCCTGAAAGACACCCAGGCCTTGATTGACTTCTTCAAGAGCAAGCCCCGCGGGGATTCCAAGGCACCACTTCCCGCGGACGCGAAGCTGAAGGCAATGTCGGACATGTGGAACACCGGCTTCGACACGAAGACGCTTCCCGCTGACCCGACCCTGTTCCTCTCAAACGGTCCTTACATCGTCAAGAGCATGAACCAGGACCAGTCCCTCACTATGGTCCGCAACAAGGACTACAACTGGGGACCGACTCCAAACCTTGACGAAATCACCGTCAGGTACATCGGTTCGGCACCGGCCCAGGTGCAGGCCCTCAAGAACGGCGAGGCGGACATCATTGCCCCGCAGGCTTCAGCGGACACTCTCGAACAGTTGAAGGCACTCTCCAGCCAGGGCGTCACTGTTGATCAGGGCAACCAGTTGGCCTTCGACCACTTGGACCTGAACTTCTCGGGTCCGCTGGCCGACCAGAACGTACGTACCGCCTTCATGAAGACGGTGCCCCGCAAGGACATTGTCAGCAAGATCATCGGCAAGCTTGACCCGAACGCGAAGCCGCTGGACTCGCAGATCTTCGTTCCCCAGCAGGCTGCGTACGCTGATTCCGCCAAGAACAATGGCTCCTCGGCCTTCCAGGACGTGGACATTGATGGCGCCAAGAAGCTCCTGAACGGCGCTACTCCGGAAATCCGCATCATGTACAACAAGGACAACCCCAACCGTGTTGACGCTTTCTCGCTGATCCGCGAATCCGCCACCAAGGCGGGCTTCAAGATCGTCGACGGCGGCCTGGGCAAGTCCGACTGGGGCAAGGCCTTGGGCAAGGGCGGCTACGACGCCACCATCTTCGGTTGGATCAACCCGGGCGTCGGTGTCTCCGGCGTTCCGCAGATCTTCAAGACCGCCGGCGGCAACAACTTCAACCAGTTCAGCAACACTGACGCTGACAAGTTGATGGAAGAGCTCGTGGTCACCACCGACCGCAGCAAGCAGGACGATCTGCAGAAGCAGATCGACAAGAAGATCTGGGACAGCTCTTACGGTGTGCCGCTCTTCCAGTCCGTGAACGTGGACGCCTACAGCGACCGCATCACCGGTGTGAAGCTCATGCCGAACCAGACTGGCGTTTGGTGGAACTTCTGGGAGTGGGCTCAGAAGTAAGGCCCAACTAGCGCGCAATATCGCCAGCCGAGGCGCCGGGACCGACGTAACATGGTCCCGGCGCCTTCGGGTTGGCGAACCGGCACATTGTCTGCTTCCCCACCGACCTCAAGCAGGGAAGGGGCACGATTCTGCGATAGGCGCCGGCGACCCCGGGCCTGGATTTCGAGGTTCTTCACCATGGTGACCTATATCGTCCGGCGGCTCGTAACCGCCGCATTCATACTCCTTGGAGCATCCTTCCTGGTGTATCTCCTGACGGCGTTGTCCGGAGACCCCTTGGAAGAACTTCGCACCAGCAGCGCGCCGAACCGGCAAGCACTGATGGATGCGCGAATCAATCTGCTAGATCTCGACACACCGGCGCCGCTGCGCTATTTCAAGTGGTTGGGAGGCGCCGCCCAGTGTCTGGTTCCCTTCGGCAACGCCTGCAATCTCGGTAAGAACATCGCCGGGCAGCCAATCACGGAGGCGCTCGGCTTCGCGCTGGTCCAAACTCTGACCCTCGTTACTGGTGCGACAATTCTTGCGATCCTCATTGGCATTTCGCTCGGCATCGTTACGGCACTCCGCCAGTACAGCGCGTTGGACTACGGCGTAACCTTCATGGCGTTCCTGTTCTTCTCCTTGCCGATCTTCTGGGTAGCCGTTCTCCTCAAGGAATTCGGTGCCATCGGCTTTAATGACTTCCTGCGAAATCCGGAAATACCGCCGGTCGTGGCTCTCGGAATCGGGGCCGTCCTGGGCATCATCGGGGCCGTGGTCGTCGGCGGTGCAGTGAAGCGTCGACTGATCGTCGGAGGTTCGGTCTTTGCGGCCGTTTCGCTTGTTCTCTTCTACTTTTCACTGACCCAATGGTTCCGCAATCCGGGTCTGGGGCCGGTCATCATCGCCATCATGGGCGTGGGAATCGCCTTCGGAATCACGATATTGGTTTCCGGACTCAAAAACCGCAAGGCCCTGCAATCGAGCCTGATCGTGGTGGGCATCGGCGTGATTGCCTACTTCGCTGTGCAACCGCTGCTTAATGACGCGACCGGGCTGATGATCTTCCTCCTGGCAATCGCCGCCATCTTGGTTGGCGTCGCGGTGGGGTACTTTATGGGTGGTTACGACCGCGGCCAGTCCATGCGCGCGGCAGGACTGACCGCTTTCCTGGTCGGGTTCCTGGTGGTCGTCGACAAATTCATGCAGGCTTGGCCGTCCTACTTCAACAACAGCCGGGTGCGCGGGCGTCCCATCGCCACAATCGGGGCCGGAACCCCGAACATCCAGGGCGATTTCTGGATCATGTCGACAGACACCTTGACCCACCTCATCTTGCCGACGATTGCCCTCATCCTTGTGTCGTTGGCCAGCTACACCCGGTTCACACGCTCGTCGATGCTCGAAATCATGAACATGGACTACATCCGGACGGCGCGGGCAAAGGGCCTGAGTGAACGTTCCGTGATCATGGGCCACGCCTTCCGGAACGCCCTGATCCCGATTGCAACGATCGTCGCCTTTGACATCGGCGCGTTGATCGGTGGCGCCGTCATCACGGAAACGGTCTTCTCCGTTCGGGGTATGGGTTTCCTGTTCATCGACGGATTGCTGCACACGGACCCGAACCCGGTCATGGGCGTGTTCCTTTGTGTTGCAATCACCGCCATGGTCTTCAACCTGATAGCGGACCTCGCGTACTCCGCGCTCGACCCACGCGTAAGGATCAAAGCATGAGCCAGCCAACCCAAGAGGAAGAACTCCTCGCGCAACAGGCGCTTGCCGAAGCTGCAGCCACCCACGCAAGCAGCGAAGTTACCAGCGGCCTGAGCCAGGGCCAGATTGTCCGCAAGAGGTTTTTCGGCCACACCGGCGCCCTGATCGGGCTCGCGGTTTTTGCTGTGATCTTCCTGCTTGCTTTCACCTCGGTGGGCGCCTTCGGGATTCCCGGGTGGTGGAAGTACAACCATGTGGATGTTTCGCCCTTGGTCAATGACGGTGTCCCCACCTCCTCGTTTTGGCCGCTCGCTTGGGGAGAGCATCCCTTTGGCCAGGACCGCATTGGACGCGATCTGTTTGCCATGACCATGCGCGGTGCACAACAGTCCATTACGGTCATGGTCCTGATCGGCGGCATCGCGGGCGCGGTCGGCGCAATCGTCGGGGGACTCGCCGGCTATTTCCGCGGCTGGGTCGAAGCCATCCTCATGCGCCTCACCGATGTCATCATCATCATTCCGCTGCTGCTCCTCGCGGCCGTTGTTGGCCAGATAGCCAACCGCAGGGATGAGGGAAGCTGGCTGACCGGATTTGCCGCCAACAACGGCGTCGTCGTCCTTGGCATCTTTCTCGGCTTTGTGAGCTGGGTGGGCCTCGCCCGCCTGGTCCGCGGTGAGTTCCTGACCTTGCGCGAGCGGGAGTTCGTCGACGCCGCCAGGATCTCCGGAGCGTCCAACGCAAGGATCATCTTCAAGCACATCCTGCCCAACGCCGTCGGTGTGCTGATCGTCAACGTGACGCTGACCATGTCCGCGGCGATCCTGCTCGAGACGGCCCTCAGCTACCTGGGCCTCGGCGTGAAGGCTCCCGACACCTCGCTCGGCCTGCTGGTTGCCCAGAACCAAGAAGCGTTCGCCACGAGGCCGTGGCTGTTCTGGTTCCCCGGCCTGTTCATCATCCTCATCTGCTTGAGCATCAACTTCATCGGGGACGGCCTGCGGGACGCCTTCGATCCGCGGCAGAAGAAGTTCAAAGCCAAGACCGCCGTGGAAACCACGCGCCACTCGAGCACGACGGCGACAGTTGCCGATGCCTCGAAAGGCAGCTGAATGCTACCCGTCCCGGGAAACCTCCTAACGGAAGACCGCCCAGTAACTGGCCGCGGCCAGGACTGCCGTGGCTGCTATCCGGAACCATCCGATGGCAACGGTCACCGAAGCGTCTTCAGCCCGGCCGGGTTCCACGCGTCCGGCCTCTACGAGGTCCTGCCAACGGGTGCGCACGAGGATCGCCGCGGCGCCGGAATCGGTGTTCTTGAGATCTCCGGGGCGAACCGAGCTGCTGGGGCCGTAGGTGGTGCCCGGGAGTCCTTTGAGGTGCTCTGGGCGGGCATTACGCCCGCCCCAGATTCCCGGCGCGGGAGCAGCCCACGCCGGATACTTCTTGCGGGGTGTCACCAGCGTGAGGGCGTAGCGGGTATCGACCTGCACGAGGGCATCCCACGGAACATCGATGGTCCGGAAGGGATTCTCCAGCGCGACGCCGGAATCGCGGACCACCACAACCGGGCGCCAGAAGAGCAACCAGCCAAGAAACGCTACGAAGAGCAGGGGAGTGGTTCCGGGAAGGGATCGCGGTCCGGCTGCGACGAGCGTAACGACCACTCCGAAAACTGCAACTGCCCAGCAGATCCAAGCAAAAATCTTGCTGGTGCGGGCCTTGAAGATTTCGACATTTCCGGCATACGGCGCTCTGCTCATGCCCCTAATAATTCAGGATTCCGGGCTACTTCACTAATCACCCCTTGGTGGGTGGCCCGGTCGGAAGGGAAGACCCAACATGACTGACAACGCCAGCCCCGAACCGGAGGCCACCCACCTCGAGACCGAGTCGGATAAGAGCGCGCGCGGGGCCATGGTCCTGGAAGTACGCGATCTCAGCGTCGACTTCGGTGTGGACAAGAAATGGGTCCCTGCCGCCATTGGACTGAACTACGAGGTCAGGGCCGGCGAGGTCCTCGCGATCGTCGGCGAGTCCGGTTCCGGCAAGAGTGCAAGCTCCATGGCGTTGCTCGGCTTGCTGCCCAGCAACAGCCGTGTCCGGGGGAGCGTCAAGCTCTCGGGCAAGGAGCTCCTGGGTGAGAAGTCAGGCAACATCCGGGAAGTCCGGGGCAAGGATGTCGCGGTCATCTTCCAGGAGCCCATGACCGCGCTCAACCCTGTGTACACCGTGGGTACGCAGATAGTGGAGACGATCCGGCTGCACAACTCGATCTCCCCCGATGAGGCCAAGCAGCGGGCCTTGCGCATGCTTGAGTTGGTGGAGCTGCCGGACCCGGAGAAGGCCTTCAAGTCGTATCCGCACCAGCTCTCCGGCGGCCAGCGGCAGCGAGCCATGATCGCGCAATCATTGTCCTGCGATCCCAAGCTCCTGATCGCAGACGAACCCACCACTGCTTTGGATGTGACTGTCCAGGCTGAAATCCTGGATCTGATGCGCAACCTGCGCAACAAGCTGGACAGCGCCATCGTCCTGATCACGCACGACATGGGCGTAGTGGCCGACCTCGCCGATCGAATCGCCGTGATGCGCCACGGCGTCATCGTCGAGAGCGGCACTGCGCAACAGATCTTCAATAACCCGCAGCACGAATACACACAAGCTCTTCTCGCTGCTGTTCCCCACCTTGGACAGGGTGCTGACAGCGCCGACGTCGACGTCACCGCGGCATTGGCCGCCGCTACCCACGCCGAGCTGGAATCAGTCGATCATGATGAGCTGGTCCGCCGGGAACTCGAGAACCAGGCTGCTTTGAAGGCAGCGGCGGAAGAAGCAGCCAAGCCCAAGGGTGAGCCGGTGCTTGAACTGATCGACGTGGCTATCGAGTACCCCAAACAGGGCCGGGTTCCCGCGTTCCGCGCTGTCGAGGGGGCCAACCTCGTGATCTACCCCGGCCAGGTCGTAGGACTTGTCGGGGAGTCAGGGTCGGGCAAAACGACCATTGGACGCGCCGCCGTCGGGCTCTTGCCTGTAGCCGCGGGCAGCATGCGCGTGGTGGGACAGGACATTTCCGCCGCGAAGCGGAACGGAAAGCAACTGCACGAGGTGCGGCGGGACATCGGCATGGTGTTCCAGGATCCGTCGTCGTCGTTGAACCCGCGCCTGCCCATCGGCGAAAGCATCGGCGAACCGATGTACCTCGCCGGGGTCGCCAAGGGCGTCGATCTGCAGAAACGGATTGAGACCCTCCTGGACCAGGTGGAACTCCCGCGTGGCTACCGCAACCGGTATCCGCATGAATTGTCAGGTGGCCAGAAGCAGCGCGTCGGCATCGCCCGGGCGCTGTCCCTGCAGCCCAGGCTCATGGTCGCGGATGAGCCGACGTCGGCGCTCGACGTTTCGGTGCAGGCAAAGGTCCTGGAACTCTTCCAGAACCTGCAGAGGGAGCTCGGATTCGCGTGCCTGTTCGTCACGCACGACCTCGCCGTGGTTGATGTGCTCGCAGACCGGATCTGCGTGATGCAGCGGGGCCGGATCGTCGAGCAGGGGACCCGGGAGCAGATCCTTCGCAATCCGCAGGAGCCATACACGCAGAGGCTGCTGGCAGCGGTGCCGCTTCCGGACCCCGAGAAGCAGCGCGAGCGTCGGGAACTGCGCGCCCAGCTCATGGCCGCCGGGATCGAGTAGCAGCCCGGAGCAGTTCGCGGCTGTTACCGCAACCGCAAAAGAGTCCCTGTGGCCATTGGCCGGCGGGGACTCTTTTTCGTGGTTGTTTTCGTGGTTGTTTGAGGCGCCGGGTGTGTCTGTCGTACCCCTTTGGGGTGCCAGAAATAGCCCTACATTCCGGGGAAAGATAGGGACCAAGCATGTCGAGTCTAGCAAGGGAACATCCATTGCGTGAAATGACTGCTTCATTTACTTGAAATGACTGCTTCATTACTGAAACTGTCAAGTGCACACTTCGCTGTTCATGCCAATGGGATTCCATATTTCGGACAAGGTGTGGTTAGGATTACACATCCATGTAGGCCGCGTCACAGGATAATTCTGTGTCCGACCCCGGGGGCAGCTATGAGTTGCCCCGACCCATCCCCCTGAATCCATAGGAGGCGGAATGCGTTTTTCGCGCACTTCCAAAGCTCTTGGCTTGCTGGCAGTCGCCGCACTTGCCCTCACCGGATGCGGCAGCTCTGGCTCCGGAAGCAGTGGCCCGACCGCTGCCGGCGATCCGAACAAAATCATCACCGCATACAGCAATGAACCCCAGCACCCCCTGATCCCTTCCAACACCAACGAGGTGTACGGCGGCCGCGTTGTCGACCTCCTGTTCGAAGGCCTGACCAGCTACGACGCCAATGGCAAGTCCGTGAACGCACTCGCGGAATCCATTGACACGAGCGACGGCCAGAACTACACCATCAAGGTCAAGAAGGGCGCCAAGTTCACCAACGGCGAGGCAGTCACCGCCAAGAGCTTCGTTGATGCTTGGAACTTCGCCGCACTGAGCACGAACGCCCAGTCCAGCAGCAGCTTCTTCGAATCCATCGAAGGCTACGACGCAGTCAGCGCCGTTACGAAGACCAAGGGCGCGGACGGAAAGTCAACGTCGACTCCCGCACCGACCGCCCAGACCATGTCCGGCCTGGTGCTGAAGGACGACTCGACCATTACGGTCAAGCTGGCCCAGCCGGAGGCCGACTGGCCGCAGCGCCTCGGCTACTCAGCCTTCATGCCGCTTCCGGCCGACGCCCTCAAGGACCCGAAGGCCTTCGGCGAAAACCCGATCGGCAACGGCCCGTACAAGATGGCCGCCAAGGGTGCCTGGCAGCACGACAGCCAGATCGCCCTCGTCAAGAACCCGGACTACCAGGGCACGCGTATGGCCAAGAACGGCGGCGTGACCTTCAAGTTCTACACCGACCCGGCTCCGGCTTACACGGACGTCCAGGCCAACAACCTTGACGTTACCGACGTCCTGCCGACGAACGCGCTGAAGACCTACACCACGGACTTCCCGGACCACAGCCTCAACAAGGCTTACGCCGGCAACGCAACCCTGAACATCCCGAACTACCTGCCTGAGTTCCAGGGACCCGCCGGCCAGCTGCGCCGCCAGGCCATCTCCATGGCGATCAACCGCGATGAGATCACCAAGGTTGTCTTCAACGGCACCCGCATTCCTGCGAAGGACTTCACGTCCCCGTCCATCGATGGCTACAACGCCAACGTGACCGGCTCCGACGTTCTGAAGTTCGACGCCGCGAAGGCCAAGGACCTCTGGACCAAGGCAAACGCCATGAGCCCGTGGCCCGCCGACAAGGTTCTTCAGCTCGCGTACAACACCGATGGTGGCAACAAGGAATGGATTGACGCCGTTGCCAACAACCTGAAGAACAACCTCGGCATCAAGGCAGAAGGCCAGCCGTTCGCCAAGTTCGCCGAGATCCTGAACCTCCGCACGGCCAAGACCCTTCCGGGCTTCACCCGCGCTGGTTGGCAGGCAGACTACCCGTCGCTGTTCAACTTCCTCGGCCCGCTGCTGAAGACCGGAGCCAGCGCCAACTACGAGGGCTACAGCAACCCTGAGTTCGACAAGCTGCTGACCGAGGGCCTGGCTTCCAAGTCCACGGACGACGCCAACAAGAAGTTCACCCAGGCGCAGGAAATCCTCTTCAAGGACCTTCCGAACCTGCCCCTGTGGTACCAGGCACGCCAGGCTGTATGGAGCCAGAACGTTAGCAACGTTGACTCCGGCTGGAACGGCGTCCTGCTGTACTACAACATCACCGCAAAGTAGTCCTACTGGACTTGTTCCAAGCTCGTTAGCGTATGGGGGTCCGGCCAAAAACCGGGCCCCCATGCCTTGATTCGGCACGAAAGCTGTCCCTAATGAATCCCCACATTTTCAAGAGCGCTAAGGAACCGTTGCTGTGACCCAGTACATCCTCCGGCGTTTGCTGCAGGTCATTCCCGTGTTCCTGGGAACCACCCTGCTCGTGTACTTCATGGTCTTTGCCCTCCCGGGCGACCCCATCCGCGCCCTGTTCGGCGACCGACCGCCCAGCGAGTCCGTCATTGCCGCGCTGCGCCAGCAATACAACCTCGACCAGCCGTTCTGGGTCCAGTACGGCCTGTTCCTCAAGAACCTCTTCACGTTCAACCTCGGGGTGGACTTCACCGGCCAGCCAATCGCCGCCACCCTTGGCCGCGTCTTTCCGGTCACCGCCATGCTTGCCGTCGAGGCCCTGGCCATCCAGGCTGTCTTCGGTGTGGCCTTCGGCCTGATTGCCGGCCTGCGCAAGGGGAAGATCTTCGACTCCACCGTGCTGGTCGCCTCCCTCGTGGTCATTGCCGTCCCGACGTTCGTCCTGGGCTTCGTCCTTCAGCTCGTCGTTGGCGTACAGCTCGGCTGGGCGAAGCCGACCGTTGGATCCAACGCGGATTGGGGCACCCTGATCCTTCCGGCCACGGTCCTTGGCCTCGTCTCCTTTGCCTACGTGCTGCGCTTGACCCGCGCCTCGGTCATTGAAAACATGAACGCCGACTACGTCCGGACCGCAACCGCAAAAGGCCTCTCCCGCCCCCGCGTGGTCCTGGCCCACATCCTGCGAAACTCCATGATTCCCGTGGTCACCTACCTGGGCGCGAACCTGGGTGGCTTGATGGGCGGCGCGATCGTCACCGAGGGCATTTTCAACGTGCCCGGCGTCGGCCAGAAGCTCTACCAAGCAGTGATCCGCAGTGAAGGCCCCACCGTCGTCGCCATTGTGAGCGTGCTGGTACTGGTCTTCGTTGCCGCCAACCTGTTGGTGGACCTCCTTTACGCCTGGCTTGACCCCAGGATTCGCTATGAAAAGTAGATCCGTTATGAAAAGTAACCGTCAGATCGAGCACTATGTTGCCCCCATCGACGAGACACCGCTGCTGGCGACCGATACCCTAAAGGTCGACGCAGCACCCCTGAGCCTGTGGGCGGATGCTTGGCGGAAGCTCCGCCGTCGGCCGCTCTTCATCATCTCGGCGCTCATGATTCTGCTGCTCCTCGTGGTCGCGTTCTTCCCTGGCCTGTTCACGCAGACAGCACCGAACGACAACTGCCAGCTGGGCGACTCCCTCGCGGGTCCCTCGGCCGGCCACCCCCTGGGATTCACCTTCCAGGGCTGCGATATCTACTCCCGCGTTATCCACGGCACGCAGGCATCTTTGACTGTCGGCGTCGTCTCCGTCATCTTCGTCCTGATCATCGGGGTCACCCTCGGTGCGCTGGCAGGCTTCTTCGGCGGCTGGGTTGACACCATCATTGCCCGCATCGGCGACATCTTCTTCGCGTTGCCCTTGGTCCTCGGTGCGCTGGTTGTCACCCAGCTCCCCTTCTTCCGCGAGAACAAGAGCGTGTTCACGGTGGTCATGGTCATCGTGATGCTCGGCTGGCCGCAAATGGCCCGCATCACCCGCGGTGCCGTGATCGAGGTCCGCAACGCGGATTTCGTCACCGCCGCACGCTCGCTCGGTGTCTCAAAGATCGGCACGCTGGTCCGGCACGTCGTTCCGAACGCGCTCGCGCCGATCATCGTACTGGCCACCATGGAGCTTGGCGTCTTCATCGTGACGGAAGCAACGCTGTCCTTCCTTGGCATCGGGCTGCCCGGCAGCATCATGTCCTGGGGTAACGACATTTCCGCGGCGAAAGACACGTTGCGCACCAACCCCGAGGTGCTGATGTTCCCCGCAACAGCACTGTCCATCACGGTCCTGAGCTTCATCATGCTTGGCGACGCGCTGCGTGACGCCCTTGATCCCAAGAGCCGCAAGCGATGAAGGAGGCAATCATGACAACGTCCAACATCACCATCGACGAAGCCGGATCCGAAGAGTGTCCGCTCCTGGAAATCCGCGACCTCGCCATCTCCTTCCAGACTGCGGGCGGCGAATTCCAGGCCGTCAAGAACGCGCACCTGACCATCATGCCCGGCGAGACTGTCGCCATTGTTGGTGAGTCCGGTTCGGGCAAGTCGACGACGGCGCTTGCCGCCATTGGTCTCCTCCCGGAGAACGGCAGGGTTTCCGGCGGCCAGATCCTGCTCGACGGCGAGGACATCTCGCATGCTCCGGAACGGCGCATGATCGAGCTGCGCGGCAACACGATCGGCATGGTTCCACAGGATCCGATGTCCAACCTCAACCCGGTCTGGAAGATCGGCTACCAAGTCCGCGAGACACTGCGCGCCAACGGCAAGCCCAGCGGTCCTGCCGACGTCGCGCGCGTCCTCGGTGAAGCCGGCCTGCCCGACTCCGCACGCCGCGCCAAGCAGTACCCGCACGAATTCTCCGGCGGCATGCGCCAGCGGGCCCTGATCGCCATCGGCCTGTCTTGCCAGCCGCGGCTCCTGATCGCCGACGAGCCGACGTCGGCCCTGGACGTCACGGTGCAGCGGCAGATCCTGGACCACCTCGAAACCATGACGGCGGAGCTCGGCACGGCGGTCCTGCTCATCACCCACGATCTTGGCCTGGCTGCCGAGCGTGCTGACAAGGTGGTGGTCATGTACCGCGGCAACGTGGTGGAGGCCGGCCCTTCGCTCGAATTGCTCCGTAACCCGCAACACCCGTACACCCAGCGGTTGGTGGCCTCGGCGCCATCCCTCGCTTCCCGGAGGATCCAGGCCGCCAAGGCTGAAGGAATCCAGACTGAAGAACTCCTGGCGCCCACCGAAGCTGTGGCCGAAAAGGCATTGGCAGAAGACGTTCTGAAGGTCGAGAGCCTCAGCAAAGTCTTCAAGCTGCGCTCCGGAATCGGCAAGGCAACGGACTTCAAAGCGGTGGACAACGTCTCGTTCAACGTCAAACGCGGGACGACGACGGCGATCGTTGGGGAGTCGGGTTCCGGCAAGTCCACAGTGGCCCAGATGGTCCTCAACCTGCTCGCGCCGACGTCGGGGCGGATCGTGTTCGACGGTGTGGACACCTCGACCCTGAACAGCCGGGAGATCTTCAAGTTCCGGCGCCGCGTCCAGCCGATTTTCCAGGACCCGTACGGTTCACTCGACCCGATGTACAACATCTTCAGGACCATCGAGGAACCGCTCCGGACCCACAAGATCGGTGACAAGGCCAGCCGCGAGAAGAAGGTCCGGGAACTACTGGACCAGGTGGCGCTGCCGCAGTCCACCATGCAGCGGTACCCGAACGAGCTCTCCGGCGGGCAGAGGCAGCGCGTCGCGATCGCGCGGGCCCTGGCCCTCGACCCCGAGGTGATCATCTGCGACGAGGCGGTTTCCGCCCTGGACGTTTTGGTGCAGGCCCAGGTACTGAACCTCCTGGCCGACCTCCAGTCCAATCTTGGACTGACGTACTTGTTCATCACGCACGACCTCGCCGTCGTGCGGCAGATCGCCGACCATGTCTGCGTGATGCAGAAGGGCAAGCTCGTGGAAACGGGCAGCACTGATGAGGTGTTCGATTCGCCGCAGCAGGACTACACCAAGGCCCTGCTTCACGCGATCCCGGGTGCCAGCCTGATGCTGCCGCCTGTGGTGGCTTGACAGGCTTGACGCCCGTCCGCTGAGTGCCAGCTTGGCGGGCAGAAGAGCCGGTACCACTTCCGTGGGGGGAAGTGGTCCCGGCTCTTTTGTTGTTTCCGGCTCGTCCCGGAGTGCGCTGCCGATTGTGATGAAGGGCACAATTCGGCGGCCTGGAGGGTGATTTTTAGGCCAATAAATACCACAGCGCTTAGACTCTAGGAAGGTGCCCTGTGTCAAAGGGGCTAATCCGTCGTGCGTTCCGGTTGGAAATGTCGCGATACAACAGCTGACTTCACCACTGAATCGAGCCATTACGCATGTCTGAAACCACCACCAACACCGCCGCGGCCACTGCATCGCGCAGTGATCTGCGCAACGTCGCGATTGTGGCCCACGTTGACCACGGCAAGACCACCCTGGTCGACGCCATGCTCAAGCAGACCAACTCTTTCGCCGAGCACAACCACCTGGAAGACCGCGTCATGGACTCCGGTGACCTGGAGCGCGAAAAGGGCATCACCATCCTCGCCAAGAACACCACGGTTGCCTACAACGGCCCGTCGTCCAACGGCGAAACCATCACCATCAACGTGATCGACACCCCCGGCCACGCCGACTTCGGTGGCGAGGTGGAGCGAGGCCTGTCCATGGTTGACGGCGTAGTCCTCCTCGTCGACGCTTCCGAAGGTCCGCTGCCGCAGACCCGCTTCGTGCTCCGCAAGGCCCTTGCCGCACACCTGCCCGTCATCCTGTTGGTCAACAAGACCGACCGCCCCGACGCCCGCATCGACGAGGTTGTCCACGAGTCCATGGACCTGCTCCTAGGCCTGGCCTCGGACCTCGCGGACGAAGTTCCGGACCTGGACCTGGACAAGATCCTGGAAGTTCCCGTGGTCTACGCCGCAGCTAAAGTCGGGCGTGCCTCCCTGGACCAGCCGGCTGATGGCTCGGCACCGGACAACGAAGATCTCGAACCTCTCTTCAAGACGATCATCGAGCACATCCCTGCGCCGACCTACAACCCGAACGGTGTCCTGCAGGCGCACGTCACCAACCTGGACGCTTCCCCGTTCCTCGGCCGCCTCGCCCTCCTGCGCATCTACAACGGCACCCTCCGCAAGGGCCAGACCGTCGCTTGGGCGCGCGCCAACGGCGAACTGAAGAACGTGAAGATCACCGAGCTCCTCGCCACCAAGGCCCTCGACCGAGTTCCGACCGACTCGGCCGGCCCGGGCGAGATCGTTGCTGTTGCCGGCATCGAGGAAATCACCATTGGTGAGACCCTGACCGACGCCGAGAACCCGCAGCCGCTGCCCCTCATCACGGTGGATGACCCCGCGATCTCCATGACCATCGGTATCAACACCTCCCCGCTGGCCGGCAAGGTCAAGGGCGCCAAGGTCACGGCCCGCCAGGTGAAGGATCGCCTGGACAAGGAACTGATCGGTAACGTCTCCATCAAGGTTCTGCCCACCGAGCGTCCGGATGCCTGGGAAGTCCAGGGCCGTGGCGAGCTCGCACTGGCCATCCTCGTGGAGCAGATGCGACGCGAAGGCTTCGAACTGACGGTCGGCAAGCCGCAGGTTGTCACCCGGACCATCGACGGCAAGATCCACGAGCCGATGGAACACATGACCATCGACGTGCCTGAAGAGTACCTCGGTGCGGTCACGCAGCTCATGGCCGCCCGCAAGGGCCGCATGACCAACATGGCCAACCACGGTACGGGCTGGTGCCGCATGGAATTCATCGTTCCGGCTCGCGGCCTCATCGGCTTCCGCACCAAGTTCCTCACGGACACCCGTGGCGCCGGCATCGCCTCCTCGATCTCCGAAGGCTACGAGCCGTGGGCCGGCCCCATCGAATACCGCACCAACGGTTCGATGGTTGCCGACCGCGCCGGCGTCGTCACCCCCTTCGCCATGATCAACCTGCAGGAACGCGGCTCCTTCTTCGTGAAGCCCACGTCCGAGGTCTACGAAGGCATGATCGTCGGCGAGAACTCGCGCGCCGACGACATGGACGTCAACATCACGAAGGAAAAGAAGCTCACCAACATGCGTGCCGCTTCCTCCGACACTTTCGAGAACCTGACGCCGCCGCGCGACCTCACCCTCGAAGAGTCCCTCGAATTCGCTCGCGAAGACGAGTGCGTTGAGGTGACCCCGGAGTCCATCCGTATCCGCAAGCTGATCCTGGACGCCAACGAGCGCGCCAAGGCTACCCGCGCACGCGCCAAAGTCTGATCCTGCGCTGATCGCGTACTCACGCGCTGAACGGACGACGCATTGAATAAGGGAGCCACCGGAACAGCACGCGGCATTGCCGTGGCTGTTCCGGTGGCTCTTTTTGCTGCCCTTGCCGGCACTGCGCTGCACCGGCAGTCGCTCCTCATTGCCGGCGTCGACCTCTATTGGGGCACCGCAGCGGCATTGCTCCTGCTCGCATCGCTCCAGCTTCTGCTGGGTGCGTGGTCGCGGTCTTTGATCCCGACGGCGGTACTGGGCATTGTTTGTTACGCCACCGTAGGCCTGCTCTCGACGGGCGGAACGGGCAAGCAGCTGATCGTCGCGGACGTGCCTGGAAATATCTGGGTCTACGGGAGTGCGGGCATTACCTTCGTGATGCTCTTGTGGTGCCGGCGCTACGGGCGTCCACGGCGCGGCTAGCTAGTCTGCGCTGGGGTCCCGGTGGTGGGCGATCAAGAGCGAGGTGGCCTCGCCGTCGTCGTCTGCCGGAAGGCGCATGTATTCCTCGACAACCGCCCGCAGCTTGCCCATCATTTCCTGCTGCCGTGCAGCATTGAACTTCACGCCAAGCCGCCAGACGTCGATGTCCTCGGGCGCGAGCCCGCGGGTTTCCTGGACAAATGTTTCGATCAGGACCGGGGAAATATCGTCCACGGGAGTGCTCCACGAGGTGCGGCTGGCGATGTACGGCACCTCCTTGGCGCCCCTTTTCCCCTTCCGGCCTTCCTGCGGCACCAGAAAACCGGTGCGCACCAGGGTCCTGACATGGTGCAGGCTCGACGCCGGGTTGATGCCCAACAGCCCGGCAATCTCTTTGTTGGTGCGCGCGTGGTGCAGGCAGAGCCGGAGAATCCTCAGGCGCAGGGGTGAGCTCAAGGCGCGGCCCTTGGCCACCAAGTCGCTGTCCTCCCGCTCGTGTTCCGTCATGGTGGCCAGTGTAGCCATCCCTGAGTGATTGACATATACCAATCACTGAAGGAAACTGGGCGGGTGAATGCCGGGACCACTGACAATGCTCAGCAGACTGAGCCACCCCAGCAATCGGGCTCACTGTGGCGGGACCGGAACTTCATCACCTTCTGGTCGGGCCAGGCCGTCAGCCAGCTTGGGGCGCAGCTGGGGCAATTGGCGTTTCCCGTCCTCGCGGTGACTTTGCTCGGCGCCAGCGAGTTCGAAGTCGGGGCACTCAATGCCGCAGGCCTTGCTGCCTTCCTGCTGATCGGTCTGCCGGCGGGAGCGTGGGTTGACCGCTGGCTCAAGCGCCGCACCATGATTGTGGCGGACCTGGTCCGGACCGCGGCGATGGCTACCGTACCAATCCTCTGGTGGTCCGGCATCCTGCAGATCTGGCACCTGTACGCCGTGTCCGCCGTCGTCGGGGCCGCAACGGTCTTCTTCGACGTTTCCTATCAGAGCTACGTGCCTGTTCTCGTGGATGCGCCGAAAGTGCCGCAGGCCAACTCCAAGCTGGAAGCAACCTCCCAGATCGCGCGGATCGGGGGTCCTGCCGCGGGCGGTGGGTTGCTCACTGTTGTGTCGGCCCCGGTGCTTTTCGTCGGGGAAGCGATCGGGTATCTGCTGTCGGCCCTTTTCCTGCTCAGGACACGCGATGCCGAACGGCCCGCGCCCGCGAAGGATCGGCAACCGCTGGCAAGCGAAATCAAGGAAGGCCTGGTCTTCGTGGTCAGGCATCCGTTGATCAGCAGGATTGTGGCGTGCACGGGCGGGGTCAACTTCTTCACGACGCTTGCCTTTACTCTGATGCCGGTGTTGGTGCTTCGTGAATTGCAACTCGGTCCAGAGGGCATGGGCCTCATCATGGCGGTCGGTGCGGTCGGCGGACTGATCGGGGCGATTGCCGCGCCCAGGTTCGCGGCCTGGATCGGCGAGGGGACTGTCATTCCCGTGGCGTCGATGATCAGCTCGCTTTTCCTCCTCCTGGTTCCGTTGTGCGTGCTCGCCCCGGAACGATGGATGTCCCTCGTGATGCTCATCGTCTCCGAGTTCGGGTTCGCTTTCGGGGTCCTCGTGTACAACATCATGCAGTTGAGCATGAGGCAGCGCGTGTGTCCGCCCCGGCTCCTGGGGCGCATGAATGCGTCCATTCGCTTCGTGGTGTGGGGAGTCATGCCGATCGCAGCCCTTGCCTCGGGTCTCCTGGCCGAGAACTTTGGCCTCGTCCCGACACTCTGGATCGGCTTGGGCGGAAGCATTGTTTTTGTTGCGCCTGTGCTCTTCTCCCCGCTGTGGGGAATGCGCAGGCTGCCGGACGAGGTGCACGGCGCCTGACCCTCCCTGGACATGCTCCGCCTGTGGAGCCTGGGGGCGCGGGCAGGGGAGTGCGGGGTTACTCGCGGGATGTGCGATTACCTCGGCGCGGCGGCGGAGGGGGGACCTCCTTTGCCGCTACTACAAGGGCCAGCGGGATCTCGACGTCGGACTGTCGGGTACGGATGGTGCACGCACCGTCGGTGACGGAGAGCAGGTAGCCGAGGGCATCGGTGAAGCCGTTGTCCAGCCGGTACCGGACAACCACCCGTGTTCCGGATGCGGTATTGAGCAGGAAATCCTGGGGGTGGGGCAACGTCACCAGTTCATACTATGACGCCCAGTAGTTTGGTAAGTTCCGGCTGGGGGATAATAGGCTACAGAATCCGATGTACCGGCCACAGGGCCGGTGGTACTACCCGGAAATTGTCCGGGACAACTCTGGAGAGGCAAGGGACGTGACCTACGTAATCGCGCAGCCGTGTGTGGACGTCAAGGACAAGGCGTGTATTGAAGAATGCCCTGTTGACTGCATCTACGAAGGCGAACGTTCCCTCTATATCCACCCCGACGAATGCGTGGACTGCGGAGCTTGCGAGCCCGTGTGCCCGGTGGAAGCGATCTACTACGAGGACGACACCCCGGAGGAATGGGCCGACTACTACAAGGCCAACGTCGAGTTCTTCGATGACCTTGGTTCCCCGGGTGGAGCTGCCAAGATCGGCAACACCGGCAAGGACCACCCGTTCATCGCCGCGCTGCCTCCACAGAACCAAGACCACTAAGAACGGTTGCTTCCTTTGATTTCTGCGGCCCCCGCTTTCGGCCTCAACCTGCCCGACTACCCGTGGGAAGCCATGGCGCCGTACGTGGCGAAGGCTTCGGAACACCCGGGCGGGGCAGTCAACCTCTCCATCGGAACCCCTGTGGATCCTACGCCGCAGCTGATCCGTGAGGCGCTCGCCGGGGCAGCGGACGCCCACGGTTACCCAACGGTCCACGGGACGGAAGCTCTTCGCGAGGCCGTATCCAACTGGTTCGCCAGCCGCCGCGGGGTCCCGGGGATCGATCCGAGGGATGTCATGCCGACGGTCGGCTCGAAGGAACTAGTGGCCTGGTTGCCGTTCCTGCTGGGATTGGGCGCAGGGGACGTCGTGGTTCGCCCCACCGTGGCCTATCCGACCTACGACATCGGCGCCATGCTCGCCGGGGCAACTGCTATCGCCGCGGACAGCCTGGACGAACTGGATTCCGCAACCCGCTCCAGGGTCCGGCTCATCTGGATCAATTCGCCGGGCAACCCCACGGGCAGCGTCCGTGACGTCGAGTCCCTCAGGCAGGTAGTGGCCCAGGCGCGCGAGATCGGCGCAGTCGTGGCGTCGGACGAATGCTACGCCGAACTCGGCTGGGGCGAATGGGATACCCAGGCTGGCGGCGAGCCAGTACCGAGCGTCCTTGACCCGCGTGTCACGGGAGGGTCCACAGATGGCTTGTTGTGCGTCTACTCCCTCAGCAAGCAGTCGAACCTCGCCGGCTACCGTGCTGCCTTCGTGGCGGGCGACTCGTCGATCGTTGCGAATCTGGTCAACAGCCGCAAGCACGCCGGCATGATCGTGCCCTACCCGGTCCAGGAGGCCATGCGTGTCGCGCTGGGCGATGCCGGCCATGTGCTCGCCCAGAAGGATCTCTACCGCGGTCGCCGTGGGCGCCTCCTGCCGGCACTGCAGAACTTCGGCCTCGAGATCCAGGAGTCCAAAGCAGGCCTGTACTTGTGGTCCACCGCAGGGGAGGCGACGTGGGACACCGTCCAGCGTTTCGCTGACCTGGGGATCGTCGTCGGTCCCGGAGTGTTCTATGGAGACGCCGGCAATGGTTTCATCCGGGTGGCTCTCACGGGCACGGACGAACGCATCGATGCGGCCGTGGAACGCTTGAACACCGCTCGGTAACAATCCTGTGACTTGCCGCACAGGGTGCGTCATTCCGCCAGTAACCGTAGCTTGTGGATTAGTTTGTCCCGCTTACTGGCGGTAGCTTTTAACTGACTATCAATGGTGGCTTTCTCCATGAAGGCAGTTCGGCCGATGGTGTCTGCACCTGCAGACTCCTGGCTGGAGTCACCAGATGTTGGTTGGATCAAGCTTTCGACCGAGGCCAAGAGCCTCATGAAGGGGACTCCATGACTGAGACCACCAGTGCTACCCTGCGCCATGCCGGCGGAGAGCTCGAGCTCCCGCGGATAAAGGTTGTAGAAGGGAACGAAGGATACGACGTTTCCAAGCTGCTGAAGCAGACGGGCGCCGTCGCCTATGACCCCGGCTTCATGAACACCGCCGCCACCACATCGGCGATCACTTACATCGATGGCGACGCCGGTATCCTGCGGTACCGCGGCTACCCGATCGAGCAGCTTGCCCAGCACTCAAGCTTCCTGGAAGTTTCCTACCTGCTGATCTACGGCAACCTTCCCACTCCCACTGAGCTGGACGCGTTTGACCAGCGGATCCGCCACCACACGTTGCTCCACGAAGAGCTCAAGGGCTTCTTCGGCGGTTTCCCGCGTGACGCGCACCCGATGCCGGTGCTTTCCTCGGCTGTCTCCGCACTGTCCACGTTCTATCAGGACTCCTTGGACCCCTTCAACCCGGAGCACGTGGAAGTTTCCACTATCCGCCTCATGGCGAAGCTCCCGGTCATCGCGGCCTACGCCCACAAGAAGTCCATCGGCCAGCCCATGCTGTACCCGGACAACTCCATGAACCTCGTGGAGAACTTCCTGCGCCTGAGCTTCGGCCTGCCGGCAGAGCAGTACGAACTGGACCCCGTCGTCGTCAAGGCGCTGGACCTGCTGCTCATCCTGCACGCCGACCACGAGCAGAACTGCTCGACGTCGACCGTCCGCCTTGTGGGCTCCTCGAACGCGAACCTGTTCGCTTCCGTTTCCGCAGGCATCAACGCCCTCTTCGGTCCTGCCCACGGTGGCGCCAACGAAGCCGTGCTGAAGATGCTGCGCCAGATCCAGGCCGACGGCATCAAGCCAGAGGAATACATGGAGAAGGTCAAGAACAAGGAGGACGGCGTCCGCCTCATGGGCTTCGGGCACCGGGTCTACAAGAACTACGACCCCCGCGCGAAGATCATCAAGGCGACGGCACACGAGATCCTCGGCAAGCTCGGCGGCAACGACGAGCTCCTGGACATCGCGATGCGCCTCGAAGAGAAGGCCCTGGCTGACGACTACTTCATCCAGCGCAAGCTCTACCCGAACGTCGACTTCTACACCGGTCTGATCTACAAGGCCATGGGCTTTCCCGAGAAGATGTTCACCGTGCTGTTCGCGATCGGCCGACTCCCCGGCTGGATCGCCCAGTGGCGTGAAATGATCAACGATCCCCAGACGAAGATCGGCCGTCCGCGGCAGCTCTACACAGGAGAGCCGGAACGCGACTACCCGGCGGTCTGACCTGCCAACGCGGGGTCACTTATGGTCCGTCCCGAGGGACATCATGGGCCGTAAGTGACCCCGCGTTGCTTTAAGAGCTGTAGCCGAGCGGGTTGTTTTTCTGCCAGCGCCAGTGGTCTTCACACATCTGGTCAACGGTCTTCGTGGTGGACCAGCTCAGGTCAGCCAGGGCGGAGGAGGCATCGGCCCAGAACGCGGGCAGGTCTCCGGCGCGGCGTCCCGTGATCTCGTACGGCAGCGGGTGGCCCACGGCTTGTTCGAAGGCATGGAGCATCTCCAGCACGGACGTGCCCTTTCCGGAGCCAAGGTTCCAGCGGTGCACGCCGGGGCGCTCGGCAACGTAGTCCAGGGCGGCGACGTGGCCATCGGCGAGGTCGACGACGTGGATGTAGTCCCGCAGGCAGGTGCCGTCCGGGGTGTCGTAGTCTCCACCGAAGACCATGAGCTTTTCGCGGCGGCCGACGGCAACCTGGGCGATGTACGGAACCAGATTGTTCGGGATGCCCTGGGGGTCCTCGCCGATCCTGCCGGAGGGGTGTGCGCCCACCGGGTTGAAGTAGCGCAACAGGGCGATGTGCCAGCGCTCGTCCGCGGCGCCGAGGTCCGTGAGGATGTCCTCGATCTGTTCCTTGGTGCGGCCGTAGGGGTTGTTCGCCCCGATCTCCATCTTCTCGATGTAGGGGATGGGGTTGTGCTCGCCGTATACCGTGGCCGAGGAACTGAAAACGATCGAGCGGACTCCGTGCTTGTCCATGGCCCGCAGCAGGTTCAACGTGCCCACGATGTTGTTGTAGTAGTAGTTCAGGGGTTCCTGGACGGATTCCCCAACCGCCTTGAGCCCGGCGAAATGGATGACGGCGTCGATGCTGTGCTGGTCGAACACGGCCTCAAGCGCGGCCTCGTCCACCAAGTCCACCTTGTGGAACGCTGCCGTCTTTCCCGCCAGTTCGCCGACGCGGCGCAGGGATTCTTCGCTTGAATTCACGAGGTTGTCCACCACGACCACTTCGTGTCCGGTTTCCAACAGGGACAGGACGGTGTGCGATCCGATGTAGCCGGTGCCACCCGTGACAAGAATTCTCATGCAAGCAACGCTATCCGAACTTGGTCCCTGCCCGCTCAGTGTTGCGTACGCCACAGTCCCGTGGTTCCCGTGCGCCGGACGGAACGGTTCAAGCACGTTTGTGCTAAAAAGACTTGTGCCCAAGATTGTTGATGCCGAAGCCCGGCGCCAGGAAGTTGTCGAAGCCGTCTTCAGGATCATCGCCTCGGATGGCCTGGAACGCGCCTCCTTGCGGGAGGTGGCCGACGAAGCCGCTCTCGCCGTTGGCTCGGTCCGCCACTACTTTGCCAGCAGCGACGAACTGCTGGTCCATTCCTTTGCGGTGGTCATCGACAGGATCGCCGGGCGGCTTGAGGAAGCGTTCGCCGCCGTCGAATCCTTGGATCCGGGCTCCGCGGAACACCACGCCGCCGTGTTAACCCTGCTGGGCCAATTCCTGCCGCTCGACGAGGAACTGGCCGTCGACGCCTGCGTGTGGATGGCATTCCGGCATGCGGCCCGGATCCGGCTGGTACTCGAACAGGAAGCCGCGCGCAGCCACCGGGCCGTGGCCGCCGTCGTCGGCCGCCTGGTGATGCGGCTGATGCCCGACGGCGGATCCGGCCAGGAGCGTCTGGTGACCGAAGCCGAGCGCCTCCTGGCGACCCTCGACGGACTGTGCATGCATGCCCTGCTGCAGCCTGAGTGGATGACGGCCGAGGTCTGCCGCGACGTTCTTACCGCGCATCTGGATTCTCTTGTTGCGCTCCCGTCCAACCGTTAACGTCCAGGCTCATCGGGAATAGACTGGAACTCTGAGTGGGCACCTGCCAAGGGAGGCAATCGGATGCATGACACAGGCGGTCAGGGGTGGCGGATCACAATGGACACCTCCGGACCGATGCTCATTGCCTTGTATCTGAGAGACGTTGCTGGATTGGACGGAGCCGGTACGCCGACGTTGTCCCACGCCACACCCAAAGTCAGACAGGCGGACCACACTCACCTCACCGCTGAGGTAGGCGGGGTGCCGGCCCTCAAAACAGAGTGGGAGGCATGGTGGGAGCGGCTGCTGAGGGCATATCCGGATTCCGCTCCGGAGCTTTCACCCCCGGGGTTCAATGCCTTCGGCAACTCGCCTGCCCTCCGGCGGGTACTCCAGGCCCACTTCGGGGCCGCCCTCACGTGGGCACGTGAACGCCTCGAAGAGTACGAAAAACTGGAGGCTGAACGCGAAGCGAGCGGCGCCACGTTGCTTCTGGGGGACATGGTGGAGGACCGGCTGCTGGAAGTAGGACGGAGCTCCCGGGACTTCCAGCTGAGCATCATAGAACTGCCCCTCAACGAGCCACGAGCCTGGTACCTCGAGCCGGACAAGATGATCATGAGCCACAGGCTCTTGTCCGAGCCCGAGATATTCCGCAGCTACGTCCAGCCGGTGGTCGAACTACTGGTCTGACGCACGCGGTCTGAGCGGACTGACGCCCACTCGGGCATTACGTCTTCGGAGCCGACACCGTAATGGTCACGGTTCCCGATGCCGTGGCTGAATCCTGCCAGCCCTTGTGGTCCTGCCGGTTCCAGGTGGCGCCAGCCACGTCGACCTGAGTCACGGACAGGTCCTTGGCATTCGCCACGGCCCACTGGGCGACAGCCCACGCCTGCGCACCCGTAATGTTCAACTGGACCGCGCGACCCTGCGCCACGGCCGGCAGGGACCCGAACGCCGTCGTCATGGCCGCTACAACGGCGTTCGGGTCACCGGTGGTGTCCGCGGCCCGGAGCGTGCAGTCGAGCGCCCGTTCGGAATGTCCGGTCAGCGCCGACGCATACGCCCGGCCCATGGGTTCCTGCTGCGCGTATGCCTGCGGGAATGCTGAATGCTGGACCGCTTGTGCCGCATCAGTGATCGCCATGGTTTCGTAGCCGGGTATTTTCACCAGGTGGTCATAGAAAGCGTTTGTCGCGTAGACGGGATCCATCACCTCCGCTTCAGTGCCCCAGCCCTGGGAGGGGCGCTGCTGGAACAGTCCCCTCGAATCGGGGCCGACTTCGTCACCGTGGCCGATATTGCGAAGCTTGGATTCCTGCATGGCGGTGGCCACAGCGATCGTGGCCGCGCGCGGAGGCAGCCCCCGCTGTACCGCAATGGCGGTGATGAGGGCGGCGTTCGTTGCCTGGTCCGTCGCCAGCTCGTAGGAGTCGGAGCCGACGACGGCGACGCAGCGCTCCGTAACCAAGGTTTCGGAGCGCTGCAGTACAGTCACCACGGCATAGATTGCGCCGGCCACCAAGGCAAGCGCCAACAACAAGATGATGGTGCGTCGGAGACGGCGCATCCAGGTATCAGCTAGTTGGCGTGCAGGGCTTCATTGAGTTCCACCGTCTGGCCCTTGCGGGGAAGGACCTCGACTTCACCAGTGGTGGAATTGCGGCGGAACAGCAGGTTCGGCACGCCGGAGAGCTCAACAGCCTTGATGATGCTGCTGGTGTCCTCGCCGTTGTCGTCTTTCGGGCCCGGGATGCGCACGCGGGTTCCAGCCGTGACATACAGGCCTGCTTCAACCACGGAGTCGTCGCCGATGCTAATGCCGACGCCCGAGTTGGCGCCCAGGAGCACGCGCTCACCCAGGGCGATCTTTTCCTTGCCGCCACCGGAGAGGGTGCCCATGATGGACGCGCCGCCACCGACGTCGGTGCCGTCACCGGCAACGACGCCCGCCGAGATGCGGCCTTCCACCATGGACGTGCCGAGCGTGCCGGCGTTGAAGTTCACGAAGCCCTCGTGCATGACCGTGGTGCCTTCGGAGAGGTAGGCGCCCAAGCGGACCCTGTCGGCGTCGGCGATCCTGACGCCGGAGGGGACGACGTAGTCCACCATGCGCGGGAACTTGTCCACTCCGTAGACCGTGACGGCGCCGCGCTTGCGCAGGCGTGCACGGGTCAGTTCGAAGCCGTCCACTGCGGCGGGGCCGAAGTTCGTCCACACAACGTTGGGGAGCTTGCCGAAGATGCCGTCAAGGTTGATGCTGTTGGGCTTGACCAGCCGGTGCGAAAGCAAATGCAGGCGAAGGTAGGCGTCCACCGTGTCCGCGGGGGCCTCGTCCAGGTTGATCTGGGCAAAGACCACCTTCTGTTCGGTCCGGCGGTCGGCGTCGTGGCTTTCAGCCGCGAGAGCGGTCAGCGACTCGTCGGCGTGCTCCACCGTCCGCAGGGATGCGGCAGCTTCGCCCAGCGCCGGTGCCGGAAACCATACGTCCAGCACTGTCGCTTCGCCGGCGTCGGAGGTGGCGATGGTGGCCAGGCCAAAGCCATAGGCGGAGCGATCGTTGTCAGAAGCGCTATCGAGAGCGGCAGAGGCAGCGGTTTCAGTCATGGCGCAAGTCTATCGAGAGCCACTGCTTCCCTTGAAACCGTGTGTGGACCGAGGGGGTCGCAATTCGCTCGGGATACAGTGGAGAGGTGACCGTTGAAACTACTCCAATCCTTCTTGACATCAGGCAAGACGTTGCGCTGCTGACCGGCGCGCTGATGGACATCAACAGCGTGTCCGGCAACGAAGCCGCGCTTGCAGACGCCGTTGAATCCGCCCTTCGCACCATCCCGGGCCTGCAGCTTGTGCGGGACGGTGACGCCATCATTGCCCGGACCGAGCTCGGACGCCCTGAGCGGGTGATCCTGGCCGGCCACCTCGACACCGTGCCGTTGCCCACTGTTGAAGGTTCCCTCGGCACCGTGCCGTCCACATGGGAGTCCGGCGTCCCCGGGACGGGAAACCTCTATGGACGCGGAGCCACGGACATGAAGGGTGGGGTCGCGGTTCAGCTTGCGCTCGCCGCGACAATGTTCGACGGCGGCGCCGAGCCGGGCAAAGACGTCACCTTCGTCTTCTACGACCATGAGGAAGTTGAAGCGGTCAAGAGCGGCCTAGGCCGTCTGGTCCGGAACCACGGCCATCTCCTGGAGGGGGACTTCGCGATCCTGCTCGAACCCACCGACGGTACGGTGGAAGGCGGGTGCAACGGCACCAGCCGCTTCGAGGCAACAACCACCGGTGAAGCGGCGCACTCCGCCCGGGCATGGATGGGCAGCAACGCCATCCACGCAGCCGCACCCATCCTGGGCCGCTTGGCAGCCTACGAACCGCGCACAGTCAACGTGGACGGGCTGGACTACAGGGAAAGCCTCAATGCCGTGAAGATCAACGGCGGCACCGCGGGCAACGTGATCCCGGACCGCTGCGTCGTGGAGATCAACTACCGCTTCGCGCCGGACAAGACCCCGGACCAGGCCGAAGCCCATGTCCGCGAACTGCTGGACGGCTTCGACGTCATCCGTACCGATGCTGCCGCGGGAGCGCGGCCAGGCCTCAATCACCCGGCTGCGGCGTCCTTCGTTGCCGCGGTCGGTGCTGAGCCCAAACCCAAATACGGTTGGACCGACGTCGCGCGCTTCAGCGAGCTGGGTGTTCCCGCGGTCAACTTCGGGCCGGGCGATCCGCTTCTGGCGCACAAAGACAACGAACACGTCGACGCCGACGCCATCCGTGAGTGCCTCCGCGCCCTGCGGTCGTGGCTGGCTGACTAGGTGGAGTGACCTTATTTTTGTTTGAGATCGCAGGTGTGGCCCGTGGGCTTGGTTCCAGAACCAAGCCCACGGGCCACACCCGTGTTTCCGGCGTTCTTGCGACTAGCCCTCGATTGCCACAATTTCCGACTTGACCACTTTTGCCACTTTGACGCTGCGGCGCATCCGGCTTTCAAGCCATTTGGCGATTCCAGCCAGGATCAGGCACATTCCGACGTACAGGACACCGGCGATGATCGCGGAAGGAATGATGGGCGAACCGTACTGGGCCTGGCTTCCAAAGTACTTCGCCTGGAAGAGGATCTCGTTGTAGGTCACGATGAAGCCCAACGCCGTGTCCTTGAGGATGACCACGAGCTGGGAGATGATCACCGGGAGCATCGAGCGGACCGCCTGCGGAAGCAGGATGTTCGTCATGACCGCACTCTTCGGCAAGCCGATGGCATAACCGGCCTCGCTCTGGCCACGGGGAAGCGATTCGATGCCGGCCCGGAAGACTTCCGCGAGCACCGATCCGTTGTAGAGCACCAGGCCCGCGACGACTGCCGTGAAAGGCGTGATCCCCTGGACTCCGAGCGGAGGGAGCCCGTAGTAGAAGATCATCATGAGGATCAGCAACGGAATGGCACGGAAGAGCTCCGTGAATCCATAGCAGGGCAAGCTGATCCACTTTCGGTCGGAGAGCCTCCCGAAAGCCAGGAAGACACCCAACACCAAGCTGAGCACGGCCGCCGTCGCAAACGCTGAAAGCGTCGCGCCCACCGATTGGATGATGGTCTGCTGGACCAGCGGGAAGGTGAACAAATGCCACTTCTTCTCGTCGAACTGTCCGCTTTGGGCGAAACGAAGGACGATGAATCCGACGATGGCGATAATGACCAGGGCGGTCACGACGCCGAGAACCCGATAGCGTGCGCGGGCCTTCGGGCCCGGGGCGTCAAAAAGGACCGAGCTCATCGGGCCACCTTCCATTTCTTTTCAAGCTTCCGCTGGACGAAGGAAAGAATGAAAACGAGCAGAACGAAGATCAGTGCGACCCAGAGCAGCCCGGCCATGGCAGGCTCGCCGCGCTCGGAAAGATTCGATCTGATGGCTCCCGCTTCGGCGACCGAGAAGCCCGCAGCCACTGTGGTGTTCTTGAGCAGTGCAATGAACACGCTGAACATGGGCGGGATGACGGCGCGGAAAGCCTGGGGGAGGATCACCAGGGTCAGGGTTTGCGTGAACGGCAGGCCGATGGCACGGGCAGCCTCGGCCTGACCGACAGGCACGGTGTTGATGCCGGAGCGCACGGCTTCCGCCACATAAGTAGCGGTGTACAGGCTGAGGCCGACGGTTGCGGCGGTCATGAAATCAATTTCCACGAGGCCGAGCTTCGGATAGCCCAAGGCAAAAAAGAACAGGACCAGCGTCAACGGGGTGTTGCGCACAACGTTGATGTATAACGTAGCGGCGGCGCGCATCGCAGGGATCGGGGAGACACGCAATGTCGCCACGATGGTGCCCAGGATCAGCGCAAAGATTCCGGCAACGACGAAAAGTATGAGGGTGTTCCGGAACCCTGTGATGAACAGGTCCGAATTATTCAGCAGCGTATTCACAGAATGGTCGCTTTCAGCCGATATTCGAGGGGGCGGCCAAGGGCCGCCCCCTCAACATGGGTTTAGTAGTTGTCCACTGCGGGCTGGGTGACTTTGGTGCCGGACTGTCCCAGCGTGGAGTCGTAGATCTTCTGCCACACCGAGCCGCCGTCAGTGAACATCTTGTTCACGAACTTGCGGAAGGCGGTGTCGCCCTTCTTCACGCCCACACCGTACTTCTCAGTGGTGAACGGCTGGCCGACCACCTTGAGGTTGTCGGTGTCCTGGGAGGCGTAGCCGATCAGGATTGCCTGGTCGGTAGTCACAGCATCGACCTGGCCGCTCTTGAGGGCCTCGACACACTGTGAGTACGTGTCGAACTCAGTGGTCTTGGTGCCTGGGAAGTTTGCCTTGATGTTCTGGATGGGGGTTGAACCCGTGGCCGAACAGACGTTCTTCCCGCTCAGGTCCTTCTCGCTGTTGATGGTCGTGTTGCTCTTCTTGACCAGCAGGCCTTGACCCGTCACGAAGTAGGGTCCGGCGAAGTCGACCAACTGCTTGCGCTTGTCCGTGATGGAGTAGGTCCCGACGTAGTAGTCAATGTCGCCGTTGGTGATGGCGGACTCGCGGTTGGCCGAAGGAATGGGCTTGTATTCGATCTTGTCCTTGGAGAAACCGAGCGATGCGGCGATCCACTGGGCAACCTGGATGTCAAAACCGCTGTACTCACCGGTCGCGGCATCCTTGAAGCCCAGACCGGGCTGATCCTGCTTGACGCCGATCGTGATCTTTCCGTTCGACTTGATCTTGTCGAACGTGGGGCTGCCCGTAATGGACACGTTCTGGGCCACCGTGAACGGCGCGGACTCGCTGCTCGGCGCGGTGGTGGAACCCCCGCCGCCACCGCAAGCGCTCAGCGAGAGAGCGAGAGCCGCGCTTGCAGCGACCAGGAGGGATTTCCTCCGGGTGATAAAAGTCTTCATGATGTTCCTTTCATTGTGCGGCCACCCCCCCCGCGGCCTGGGTGCGGTGAGTGTCAGTGAGTCAGGAGTTTGGAGAGGAAATCCTTGGCGCGGTTGCTCTGGGGGTTGGTGAAGAATTCCTCCGGCTTGGCGTCTTCCACAATCTGGCCGTCGGCCATGAAGACAACGCGGTCGGCAGCTTTGCGCGCAAAGCCCATCTCGTGGGTGACCACGATCATGGTCATGCCTTCCTTGGCCAGCTGGACCATGACATCCAGGACCTCGTTGATCATTTCCGGATCAAGTGCCGAGGTCGGCTCATCGAACAGCATGACCTTCGGCTTCATCGCGAGCGCCCGGGCAATTGCCACGCGCTGTTGTTGGCCACCGGAGAGCTGTGCAGGCATCTTGGGTGCCTGTTGCCCGACGCCGACCCGCTCCAACAACGCCATGGCGTCCTTGTCCGCGGTTGCTTTGTCCTGTTTCTTCACCTTGATCGGTCCCAGCGTGACGTTTTCGAGGATCGTCTTGTGGGCGAACAGGTTGAAGGATTGGAAGACCATGCCGACGTCGGCCCGGAGGAGTGCGAGTTCCTTGCCTTCCTCGGGCAGCTTCTTGCCATCGATCGAGATCTCGCCTGTGTCGATCGTTTCCAAGCGGTTGATGGCCCGGCACAGCGTGGACTTGCCCGAGCCCGAGGGCCCGATGACAACCACAACTTCACCTTTTTTCACTTGGAGGTTGATGTCCTTCAGGACATGCAGTTGACCAAAGTGCTTATTGACGCCATTCAGGGAGACGAGGGCATCGCTGGCGGCTTGAATAGTCATGAGACGAATCTAGCGAACAAATGATTCAAGTTGAGCCAGGTCACAGTTACTTCCGCGGATCGTGATTCAACAGATACCTGCTTTGCAGCTATCTGACAGCAAACGGTGGGCATGGAACTCAACACCGCAAACAACAGAGCCACGCTGGAACGGCGGCAGCCGCCATCCGCGCTAGCCTAGGTCAATGAGTACCAGCCAGCCCCAAGTTCCAAGTCCAGACGCCAATGGCAAGGCGATGAGCAACGGATCGGCAGCGTCAGCTCCGGCCGTAGCCGCGGAGCCGCCAGCCAAGCACAAAGGACCCTTGGAGCTTCGGCGCAAACAGGCCGCCATGCCGATGTCGGACCAGCGACTCCTGGACACCAGGGGAGCCGACCACTTCATTCACACCGATCCTTGGCGGGTCCTGCGGATCCAGAGTGAATTCGTTGAAGGATTCGGTGCGCTCGCCGAGCTCGGCCCCGCCGTCAGTGTCTTTGGCTCCGCCCGCACCAAGCCGGGCACCGGCTACTACGATATGGGCGTGCAAGTCGGCCGTCACCTCGCCGAAGCCGGCGTCGCCGTCATCACCGGCGGTGGCCCGGGATCCATGGAAGCCGCCAACCGGGGGGCCGTTGAAGGCAACGGCGTTTCCGTGGGACTGGGAATCGAGCTGCCCTTCGAACAAGGCCTCAACCGCTGGGTGGACCTTGGCATCAACTTCAGGTACTTCTTCGCCCGCAAGACCATGTTCGTCAAGTACGCGCAAGGGTTCATCGTCCTGCCGGGCGGCCTGGGAACCCTTGACGAACTGTTTGAAGCCATGGTCCTGGTGCAGACCCGCAAGGTGACATCGTTCCCCATCGTCCTTCTGGGGGTCGACTTCTGGAGCCCGATGATCGAATGGATCAAGGGGACCCTCGTGGCCGAAGGAATGGTCTCAGCCAAGGACCTGGACCTCATCCAGCTTGTAGACGATCCTGCGGACGCCGTTCACCGCGTCCTGCACGGAATCCCGCGGCCACCCTCGACCAACGGAGACCAGCGCCCGGAGTAGCCTTGCCGGAACTGAGCTCTCAGCTGAGTCTGGCACGATGGTTGTTGTGAGCTTTTTTCTGGTCTTTCTCGCCATTGTCATTATCGGTGCCGTGTTGTTCCTCGGCGCCGGAATGGCGAAATCCAGCCGCGACCCCGGCGCCGGGTTGGATGAACCCGTTCCGAACCTGCCGCCCGTTCTGTTACCGGCCGGAGCCAAGGCGTCCGACGTCGACCGCGTGCGCTTTGCCCTTGGGCTGCGGGGCTACCGGATGGACCAAGTGGATGAGGTCCTCGATGAGCTGAGGGATCAGCTCACCCGGCAGGAGAGGGAAATCGAACGACTGAAACTGGCCCTTGAAGCAGCCGGGACCCAGGAAGAACCAAAAGAGTGACCCCGTCAGTCGAATCGCGTTCCTCGAAAGGATTCCTTGCCCGAAGACTGAGCCGCGCCGGGGCCCACGCCGCGAGCTGGCCGTGGTGGATCCAGGTCGCCCTCATTTACATCGCCTCGAGGCTCGTCAGCACTTGTATTTTCATGGCTGCCGCATTGCAGCAAGGTGTCAATCCGTGGTTTCCGCCAGCACCCGACTACTGGAACTTCATCACGATCTGGGATGGGCGCTGGTACTCCGAAGCCGCAAACAACGGTTATCCGTCTGTTTTACCGGTCAACGCGGACGGCGGCGTCGCGGAAAATTCCTGGGCGTTCTATCCACTGTTTCCGTACCTTTCCCGCGCCCTCGGTGCACTCACCGGATTGGCGACGCTGCCGGCCCTGACGGTCGTCGCCATGGTTGCCGGGCTTGGGGCGGCCCTGGTGGTCTACAAACTGTTCCGGGAATTCGCCGGGCGAACAACTGCGCTGTGGGCGCTGACCTTCTTCTCGATGTTCCCCGTCTCGGCCATCCTGCAGGTCCCCTATGCGGAATCCCTCAATACCCTTCTCTTGGCGGGTTCGCTCCTACTTGTGGTGCGACGCAAGTATCTTGGCGCGATGCCGGTGGTCCTGCTCATGTGCCTATCACGGCCCACCGGAGTGCCCTTCGCGGCCATGGCGGGCCTGTTGCTGCTCCACCACCTGTGGAAGAGGTTCGGACGCCGCTCCGGCGCCGGGTCCATTCCGGACTCCGTGCCAACAGCCGCCGTACCGACGCTCCGGGAACTCATATCGCTGGCCGCGCTCGTGGTCGTCAGCGTGGCAGGGGCTTTCGCGTGGCCGGCCATTGCCTGGGCGGTCACGGGGGATCCGCTGGCCTACACCAAGACCGAAACTGTTTGGCGCGGGGCTGACCTCGTTCCGTTCAAGCCGTGGTTCGAGACCGGTCAAATGCTCTTCGGACCGGTACTCGGTACTCTGGCGCCGTTTGTCTTCGTGGCGCTCTTCGCCCTGCTGATGATGAGCAAACCGGTCCGGGCACTGGGCACCGAACTGAGGCTGTGGTGCGCGTGCTACATGGGCTACCTCCTGGTCTTCCTGCACCCCCAGACGAGCACGTTCCGGATGCTCTTGCCCTTGTTCCCCTTGGCGCTCAGTGCGGCCTGGTTGTCCCGCTCGAAGGCCTACCGCGGCACCGTGGTGGTCATGTTCTTCCTCCTCCAGATCGTATGGATCGTCTGGCTGTGGGCGTGGGCGCAGTTGCCGGGCGGCGGCGACTACCCTCCGTGACGCTGCGCGTCGTTTCGCCTGTTCAAGCGCGATCACGGCCCGCCGGGAAAAGTCCATCAATTAGCTACGGGCGGGTAATTACGAGATAATGGACACAAGCAAGGACAAAGGCACTCTCGGGTGCCCGGCGACGACGACTGAACTGCCATGACTGTCGACGCCGTATATTCCACGCGGAGCCAACCCGGCCGGGTTGGCGGGATTTGGGACAACTGGAGGGGATTTTCCTAATGGCGGCTATGAAACCACGTACTGGCGACGGCCCTATGGAAGTAACCAAAGAGGGCCGCAGCCTGATCATGCGTGTGCCGCTCGAAGGCGGAGGACGGCTGGTGGTCGAGCTCAACGCAGCAGAGGCGGCGAACCTCAAGGAATGCCTCGTAGGCGTTACCGAATAGATTCACTGGGCAGGGCCCGGCAGAAGAGCCGGCGCCCTGCTTTCATGTTTAAGGCTGAAAGCGAAGGCTGGCCGGTTACTTCTTGACCGCTACCAGCAAGCCGTCGCCGGTGGGAAGCATCGCCGAAGAGAGTCGTTCGTCGTCGCGGATGGCTTTGCCGATCTGGCGCAACACCACGGTGGTGCTGTCCCTGGCAGCCGGGTTGGAAACCTTGTCCTTGTCCAGGGCGTCATTGATGACCAGTGTTCCGCCCGACTTGAGCAGCCTGATGGCCTGCTCGACGTAACGGGGAAAGTTGGGCTTGTCTGCGTCGATGAACACGAGGTCGTAAGCGGAGTCGGTGAGCCGCGGCAAGACGTCGGCTGCACGGCCGGAGATGGTCCGGGTCCGGTTCGCGGGGCTGCCGGATTCCAGGAAGGCCTCACGGGCGGCCTTGAGGTGCTCGACGTCGACGTCGATAGTGGTCAGCACAGCCTGCGGGCTGAGACCGCGCAGCAGGCACACGCCGGAGACGCCAGCTCCGGACCCGACCTCTACAACCGTCTGGGCCTTCGATGCCGCGGCGAGGACTGTCAGGACAGCGCCAACGCCCGGGCTCACGGGAGTAACGCCCAGCTCGAAAGAGCGTTCACGGGCGCGAAGCAACACGTCGTCCTCGGCAGGCAGATCTTCTGCGTAGGACCAGCTGGTTGACTTGTCGGCACTCATGGGGGTTCGCTTTCCAGGCAGAGGGGTATTGCTTCCAGACTACTGGCTACGGGGCGTCCGGCCCGGACGCCCGCGGCCCGCAATTCTGTGTCTTTCCGCGTGTCCTCCCGCGTGTCCTCCGGACAATGTTCGCTCTGCGGGAAAAGCCTGCCTGTGATCAGCAAAATCTCAGGCAAGACTGGGATGATGTATATCCAGCCATCCAAGCGAGGGCCGGCAACGAACTCCTGAGTGACCGGCAGGATGACAAACAGTTTGAGGGGAGCGGACGATGCGGGCATCAAGTGCTGCGCCAGTCCAGACAACGGCAGCAGTCCTGGGTTCCACCGACACGGCCCCTCCGGCCGAAGAGTGGGTCAGGCCAAGCTGGGAGGAAGTGGTGGAGAACCACTCCGCCAAGGTCTTCCGCCTTGCCTACCGGCTCACCGGAAACAAGTTCGACGCCGAAGACCTCACCCAGGAAGTCTTCGTCAGGGTCTTCCGTTCGCTCGAAAACTTCAAGCCAGGCACACTCGACGGCTGGCTGCACCGCATCACCACCAACCTTTTCCTTGACCAGGCGCGTCGGAAGAGCCGCATACGCTTCGATGCGTTGGCCGAAGACGCTGAATCCCGGTTGCCGGGGCATGAACCCGGGCCCGAGCAGAGCTTCGAGCTGAACAACCTCGATCTCGACGTCCAGCGCGCCCTGGAAGAACTCCCCCCGGACTTCCGCGCCGCCGTCGTGCTTTGCGATCTGGAAGGCCTTTCGTACGACGAAGTCGCCGAAGCACTTGACGTGAAGCTGGGGACCGTCAGGTCCCGCATCCACCGCGGACGGACAATGCTTCGTGAAAAGCTGGCGCACAGGGATCCGCGTCCCGTCCAAGCCCGCAAGCCGCGGCTCAAGATGCCGCGCATCGCCGGTCTCCTTTAGTCGCCGATGGGTCTGCTCAAGGGACGACGCGGTGGTTTGACCCGGGGAAGTATCCGGCACAGCCGCGCCCCGGGCCACCTGCAGGAATGCTCTGAATGCCACGCCGCGGTCCTGCGGGAGCGCCAGTACCTGGAACGGCTTCGCCGTGCGGCGGTTCCGGAGGCGAGCCAGGATTTCACCAACAGGCTGATCGAACACACCCAGCGGTTGGCGCAATCCGATTTTCCTGAGCGCCCTGTGGCCCAGCGAAGCGTGTGGCACGGCATCCGGCTTGCCAGCGCCGCGGCCGGCGGACTCGCCGTGAGCGCCGGAATCCTGGCGGTTGCAGCTTACGCGGTCGGCGGTGAAGTTACGCCGCAGGCCTCCAACCGCGGAGAGCAGGAAGTCCGGACGCTGGTCAGTTCAACCGTGCCCGGAAACGTCGGAGAGCAGCTCCCCGTGACTGGTGCGCAGTTGAGTCTGCCCGCGAGCGTGGCCGGGACGGTGAGCCTGAGCGAGCAGCAGTTGTCCGAACTGCGGCGAGACGGCTGGGCATGTCCCGAAATGGCGAGCATGGGATACCACGTGGTTTCCGCCCGGGCCTTGATGCAGGACGGGCATCCCGCCGTTGAGCTGCACCTCAGCGACGGTGACCATCACGCCACCCTGGTGGAGCAGCACTTGGAGGGCGCCGGCACTTCAGGAACCCAACTGTCCATCACCCAGGGGGCCCCGTGGCAGGCCGTCTATTCCTCGCCGGTGGCCGTGCTGCGATATTCCTCCGACATGCCTGCCAATCAGGCTGCGGGAGCCGTTCCTGAGCTCGTGAAGGCGGGCGACTCGCTGGTGGTCGCCCGGCCCGCCGAAAACAGCGCAGAGACCTGGAACGAACGGCTGCAACGGGGACTCCATGCCCTGGCGGGCCTCGCAGGTTTCTGAGCGGACCAACGGACAAGGTAATCTTCGATACGTGTTTGGAATCAATGGCTCGGAGTTTCTCATCCTGCTGATCATCGGCGTCATCGTGATCGGCCCCAGCCGTTTGCCTGAATACACGCGGAAGCTGACGAACCTGGTCAAGGAGCTGCGGCGCATGGCGTCCGGTGCCCGCGAGCAGATCAAGGAAGAAGTCGGCATCGACATCGATGAAGTCGACTGGAAGAAGTATGACCCGCGCCAGTACGATCCGCGCCGGATCATCAAGGAAGCACTGCTCGACGACGACACGAAGCCTGTCAGCGATGGTGCGCCTGTCGCCGTGGCAGCCGTGGACACCCCGACGAAGGTTCCCGAGCGCGTCGTTGAACGGCTTTCCATTGGGGAAAAGGCGCCCTTCGACGCCGAGGCCACCTAAAAAGGCTATTTCGGCTGGATCCCGAGGGACATTCCGGCGAGGCCACGCGGCTTGGCGTTGAGCTTTCCCGCGATGTCCTGAAGTGCCTGTGCGGCGGCCGTCTCCGGAGCCGTCAACACCAGGGGACGGCCCGCGTCTCCGCCTTCGCGCAGACGGATGTCCAAGGGGATCTGTCCCAACAGTGGAACGTCGGTCCCGACGGCGGCGCTCAACCGCTCAGCCAGCACCCGCCCGCCGCCGCTTCCGAACAATTCCATCCTGCCGCCGTCGGGCATTTCCAGGAAGGACATGTTCTCCACGACGCCGGCAAGCTTCTGGCCGGTCTGCGTTGCGATGGTTCCGGCCCGCTCGGCAACATCCGCTGCCGCGGCCTGCGGGGTGGTCACCACGAGGATTTCCGCGTTGGGAAGCAACTGTGCCACCGAGATCGCGATGTCGCCCGTGCCTGGCGGAAGATCCAGGAACAGGGCATCCAGATCGCCGAAATAGACATCCGTGAGGAATTGCTCCAGGGCACGGTGCAGCATGGGTCCCCGCCAGGCCACCGCTTTGTTCCCGGAAACAAACATGCCAATGGAGATCACTTTCACGCCGAAGGCCACGGGTGGGAGGATCATGTCGTCCACCCGTGTGGGCTGCTGTGTGATTCCCATAAGCGCCGGGACGGAGAAACCGTGGACATCGGCGTCGACGATTCCCACGCGCAGCCCCTGTGCCGCAAGGGCGCACGCAAGGTTGACCGTCACCGAGGACTTTCCCACACCGCCCTTGCCGCTGGCCACGGCGAAGACTTTCGTCAGGGAGCCCGGCTCGTTGAAGGGGATTCCGCGTTGCCCCCCTGCGCCTCTCAACTGTTCCTTGAGTGCGTCGCGCTGCGCTTGTGTCATGACCTTGAGCTCGACTTCGACGCCCGTCACGCCCGGAACCCTCGTAAGGGCAGCCGTGGCGTCGGCCGTGATCGTCTCACGCAGGGGGCAGCCGGCGATGGTCAGCCGCACCACAACCCGGACGGTTCCGTCCGGACTGGCCTCTACCGAATCCAGCATCCCCAACTCGGTGATGGGCCGGCGGAGTTCGGGATCGATGACGGTTGCCAAGGCAGCGTTGAGGGCCTCGACAGATGGTGTGCTCATGGGGTGGATGTTCAGCTTTCGGGCTGGGCGGGAGGAGTTGAGTGACGCGCCGGCGAAGTGCCGACTGCCGAGAGGTCGGGGGCAGATTGCTCCGCGTTGGAGTGCGCCGGATGGACCTTGGGAATCTGTTGCGTGGGGGGATTGCGCTGTTTATTGCGCTTGTCCTTGATTTTGTCCTTGGCTTTCTCGCCGTTGTTTGAGCCGCCGGAATTGTTGGGACCCAACTCCTCCTGCGCTTCGAGAAGATCCGAGAGCAGCGAGCGGAGTTCTGCACGTACGTAGTCCCTGGTAGCGACCTCACGCAAAGCGATGCGAAGGGCCGCGACCTCACGGGTCAGGTATTCGGTGTCAGCCAGATTGCGCTCGTCCCGGGCGCGGTCCTGCTCGATTGTCACGCGGTCCCTGTCGTCCTGGCGGTTCTGGGCCAACAGGATCAGGGGTGCGGCGTAGGAGGCCTGCGTGGAGAAGAAAAGATTCAGGAGGATGAACGGGTACGGATCCCACTGGAAGCCGAACAAGCCAATAACGTTGAACGCAATCCAGACGATCACGAAGATCGTCATGTAGAACAGGAAATTCGCCGTACCCATGTAGCGCGCGAAGCGCTCGGCAAATCGGCCGAAGGCATCGGGATCGCTCCCGAAGTTCGGCAGCATGCGGGAACGTAGCTCGAGCGGGGTGTCAAGTCCTCCGCTGGTGGGCTTCTCAGCCAATTCGGCCTCCTAGTTTCCTGATCGGTGCTCCGTCTTCGTGGGTTCGCCAGTCGTCCGGGAGCAAATGGTCCAAGAGGTCGTCAACTGTCACCGCCCCTACGAGGCGACCGGCGCTATTCACGACCGGGAGGGAGTTTAGGTTGTAGGAGGCCATGGTGTGGCTGACCTCGCTGACGCTGGCGTGATCGGAAACCGGCTCCAGGTTCTTGTCCACGATGCTGCCCAGCTGTTCGGGCGGGGCGCTGCGGAGCAATTGCTGGATATGCACGACGCCAAGGAATCGTCCCGTGGGGGTCTCCAGCGGCGGGCGGCAGATAAAGATGGCAGAGGCCAGGGCGGGGGAGAGTTCCTCGCTGCGCACGTGGGCCAGAGCCTCAGCGACGGTGGCTTCGGGGGGAAGGATGACGGGAACCGGGGTCATAAGTCCGCCGGCCGTGTCTTCGTCATACTGCAGGAGCCGGCGAACGTCGTCGGCCTCGTCGGGCTCCATCAGGAGCAGCAGTTCCTCGGCCTTCGCGGAAGGAAGGTCCGCCAACAGGTCTGCGGCGTCGTCCGGGTCCATCTCTTCCAGTACGTCGGCTGCGCGTTCGTTGTCCAGGGCAGACAGGAGGGTTACCTGGTCCTCTTCCGGCAATTCCTGGAGCACATCGGCGAGGCGTTCGTCCTGGAGCTCGCTGGCCACTTCGATCCGTCGCTTGTCCGACATCTCCTGGAGTGCGTCGGCAAAGTCGGCCGGTTTGAGGTCCTCGTGGGTGGCAACGAAATGGCTGGCACCCTGGGGATCGTTCTCGGAACCCTGCAGCGTGTCCGCCCAGTCCACCAGGAGGGTGTGACCGCGGCGCAGTCCACGGAGCCTGGACGTAGACGTGCCGCGTCGAATGAAAAGCTTGGAGACCAGCCAGTCACCGTTGCGCTGCTGGTCCATGGCGATGTCTTCGATGATGGCGTCGCCGCTGCCGTCCTTGAGGGTTACCTTGCGATCAAAGAGCTCGCCGACAACGAGCTGCTCGGCACCGCGTTGCTGGAAGCGGCGCAGATTGACCAGTCCGGTGCAGATAATCTGGCTCTGGTCCATGGACGTCAGCCTGGTCATGGGAACGAAGACGCGCTTCTTGCCGGGGACTTCGACGACGATACCCACTGCATGCGGGGCCCCGCGCAGGCCGCGTGAGAGCACCACGACGTCACGCAGCCGGCCCAGGCGATCGCCGAGGGGGTCGAAAACGTCGAGGCCGAGCAAGCGCGCAACAAAGATGCGTGATGGATTTGTGCTCACCCTTACAGGCTACCGAGTCTGCTCTCTTTTAGCTGAATTTCAGCCGGTTCACATGTGTATGGGACAGAATGGGGGTATGGCGAACATTTTCGGTGCCCCTAAGGCCACGGAGGAATCCCGCAGCGTCCCCAAGGGCGACACCGTGGGCTCTTACACTTCCTATCTCGATGCCCAGAAGGCGGTGGATTATCTTGCCGACCAGCAGTTCCCCGTCCAGCATGTCTCCATTGTCGGAAACGACCTCAAAATGGTGGAGCGGGTAACGGGACGGCTTAGCTACCCGCGGGTCGCTTTGTCCGGCGCCCTGAGCGGTATGTGGTTTGGCCTGTTCGTGGGCGTCATGCTTTCGTTCTTTACCCCTGCCGGGGGACCCTTCTCGATTGTGACGTCGGTCCTCATGGGCGCGGCATTCTTCATGCTCTTCGGGATCGTCACCTACGCCGCTCAGCGCGGGAAGCGGGACTTCACCTCCACCAGCCAGGTAGTGGCGACCAACTATGACGTCATTGTCGCGCTTGAGGCAGCCAACGAAGCCCGCCGTCTCCTTCACCAGTTGCCGATGAATCCTTCCGAGGCAGCCTTCGGCCGGCCGCCGCAGGCATACACGCCGCAGGACTACCGGAACCCGCCGGTCCATCCAGGTGCACCCCAAGGCCCGGCCCCGGAACGTCCGGCGTCGTGGCAGGACCCCTATGGCCAGCGCGGACCCGAAGCCGGACAGGGCACGGCCGGCGAGCCCGCCCAGCCTGTTGCGGATGCCCCGGCCCCAGCCGCGGCCGCGCGCCCGACCGCCGGCGTCCGCTACCCGGATCTTCCCGACGGCCGTCCGCAGTACGGCGTGCGGGTGAACGAACCCGGAAGCGGCGAGCAGGCCGCCAACGATGAGGATCCCGCCAAGCAGTAGCTATTGTTGCGCCACGATCCGCAGGGCCTCCCACGCTGCCGGATTCGCTACTACTCAGCCCTCAGGGCAGCTACCGGCTCCATTCGGGCCGCCCTGCGGCTCGGTCCTATCGCCGCCAAGCACAATGCAGTCAAGGTAACAATTACGATTCCACTGAATGCCAGGACGGTAAAAGTAGGACTCAGCGTCACTGCCGAGTGCCCCGGCGACAAGCTGCGTCAGGACCCACCCAGCCAACTGACCGACGAGAAGACCCCCTGCCAAGGCTGCGATTCCGAGCAAAATCGCATCAACGGCAACTAGCCTCGTTATGTCGCCCCGGGTGGCGCCAATCGCGCGCAACATGCCGAACTCTTTCTCCCGACGAGCGACGCCGACTGAGAACAGGCCTGCGGCGCCGACCGCGCCTAGGCTGAGTGCAAGCACCACGATGCCGAAGGCAACTCCGGCGTATGAACCGAGTTCTGATTCTGCGCGATCCTTCATTTTGGCGGCCGTGATCACCGAGACCCCAGGGATGTCGGCAACAGAATCAGCGATCTGGTCCCGTAGCGCCGTGACGTCGACGCCCGGCTTCGCTTCTACATTCCAGCCGTTGGATCCGGTAATTCCGAGCTCGGCTGCGGCATCACGACTGATCACCACTTGGTTCCCTGTTGCCAAGGACGCAAACGTCCCGACGACGCGAAGCGGGAGGGTCTTGCCTGCCCGGTCTAATCTGACGGTGTCGCCCAAGGAAATATCGCGGCTCACGGCGAGAGCTTCAGGAATGATGACCGCGCCTCCCTTTTCCAGGGCAAGGGGCGCGGTCCCGTCATTTCCTTGGCGCCATGGAAGCTGGGCTGTGGCGAAATAGCTGTTTGGATCGACAGCGAGGATTGCAATCTGGCTCGAGGTCCCCTGGAACTGCAATGCCCCGCGGTCCCAAACAGTGTCTGAGACCCTGTCGATCATTTGAATTGACCCCAGGCGTTCGTCTAGTTTTCCAGCGATAGGCGTCGTGGAGGATATTTGAATGTCGGCTCCGAATTGGCGAACAATCTGCTCAATCATGGCGCTCCTGACGGATCCGACCCCGATCACGAGGGCTGCACCCAGGCAGACGACAACGCCCATGATGGGCGTCGTAGAGTCGAGCGATGCGTATTTGCGGAGGCGCTGGGCCGCTGCCTTGCCTGTCCAACCCTTGAAGATCTGTAGCCTGGTGGCGGCTACGAGAATTAACGGAGCAAGGAATCCCGCGGCGGCCAGCGACAGGACGAAGCCAACGAGCTTCACGACAACGGAGTCAAGCCAGTAGCTGGCGACTCCGAATGCGAGGAGCATGATGCCGACGGCGACGCGGAGTCTCTGCCCAGACCTGCGCTCCGCACCTTCAGGCGAGATGGCCGTAAGAGGGCCCTGGCGTAGCACTTTCACTACGGCCCGAGCGGCCCCGGCGCAGCCCGCGGCGACCCCGCTCAGGATGGCAAGCATTACCTGCCAAGGTTCGACCGCGACGGTTGCTGGAGGTATGTTGCCGATCGACGATAGCCCTTGGTTGAGGATCCAGCTGACGCCAAACCCAAGCCCCAACCCGGCCACCGAGCACGCGGACGCGAGCATCAGTGCCTCACATAAGACGGCGCCTGCCAGCCAGGAACCGCGGGCGCCGACAGCTCTCATGACTCCGTAAGTCAGCCGGCGCGCATTCACGACGGCCTGGAAGGCCGTCGCTGATAGGAGGATCGAGATGCCCAGAACGGTGCAGGAGGCGATCATCAAGATGAGTGAGACAACGGTGATGAGGGGACCGAGGGTGGAATTGAAGGCGGAAGTGTCCTGCACTTTGAACTGAGGAGGCAGGCTGGACGAATATTCGCTCTGCCAGCGTTCCGCGGAGTGTCCGGCCGTCAGCTGGATGTCAACTCTTGATACTTGGCCCTCTTGGTTGAATATCATCTGGGCGTAGGACAAATCGACAAAAATGTTGTCGTATGCCAACGGCCCAAGAACCTTGCCGTTGAACACGCCGACGACGCGCAGTTGCGTGGGCCCATCGCTCGATGCGGCCACCAGCGAATCGCCTAAATCCACACCTAAGCGCGAAGCGACGTCAGCCGGAACCAGGGCCTCGGGCTTGTTTACGGCAGGGAGCCCGCCCCTAAGCTCAAGCCTCCTAAGTTGAAGCTCTGCGTTGAGCGTGGTGGGGTAACCGGTAACCGTCAAGGGGAGGCCTGTGCCAGGGGTTCCCGAGGGCCGGACGCTCGAATTCCGAGCCAGAGTCGGGATCGGCGTCGCAACCCCAGGGAGCTCCGCAATTGCCCTCACTGCGCTCTCGGGGGCCGTCGTCCCGGGAATAGCAGGGACCACGGCGACGTCGCCAATGCCTGATAGCGAGCCAACTCCTTGCGAGAGCTGGTCGTTGATGCTTTTCGATGTGAGGAGAGTGCCGAAAATGAGCGCTACGCCGAACACCAGCGCAACCGCTGCGACTCCATATCGTGGAAGATCAAAGCGAAGTTGCCGCAAACCACTCGCGAACGCGTTCATTATGGTGAGCATCTCCCTCCTGATGCGGTGCGTTGAGGTCAAGTTGATCAATGATCGTCCCGTCCCTCAGCGCAATGATCCGGTCGGCATAACTCGCAGCATATGGATCATGGGTGACCATCAGCCCGCTGGTACGACGATCGCCGCCAATCGCGTCGCGAATCAGACGGAGAACAATATCTCTGTTCCTCGAGTCGAGGCTTCCTGTCGGCTCATCGGCGAGGACGACGCTAGGAGCCCCGAATAGCGCTCGAGCTACGGCGACCCGCTGACGTTGTCCGCCGGACAACTGGTCGGGGAATCTATCGGCATATTCAAACAATCCCAGCTGTTCGAGCAGCACCAGTGCATCTGCTCGCCAACGAAAGCCTCTTTGGCCGGAAACAATCGATGACAACGCGGTGTTCTCCACTACCGTCATGCTTGGAACAAGATGAAAGGCTTGGAAAATGAATCCGACATTCTCCCGCCGGAAGATGGTCTTCTGTTTTTCGTCCATTCCGGAGACACGGAGTCCTGCTACATCGATACATCCGGCAGTCGGCGAATCGATTCCTCCGACCAACTGGAGCAGGGTTGACTTGCCGGATCCAGATGGGCCAATGATCGCAACAAGTTTACCCGGCTGGATCTCCAGTTCAGCAATATCAAGTGCAGCCTTCTCGTTTCCGGCACCGTCGTCATAGTGGCGACGAACGCTTTTGAGGGAAATGGCGGGAAAGTTGTTGGTCATGTTTCGACTGCCCCGACTTGGGGGAGCATCCACTCAAATTCGAACCACATTTCGCATTCTCCGACGTCGCTGGTGAGAAACTCAGACTCAATGACATCCCGATCGGCCAGGACGGATCGGTGACGTTCTTGCTATCTCACTTGGTTCGTTGGTGGCGATACACAACCCCGCCACCAACGAACCGAGCGTGGCAACAGCACCAAACGGGGGATCGACTATCGGTGCTGCGCCTAGGAGGAGGGTATAAGTGCGCAGGGGCGTCTCCGTGTGGATTTCGTCAATCTCAGTGGTCAAAACGGCAAATCTCAGTGTAAAAAACCCGAAATTAAGTGGACGGAAGCCGGCGTCTCCGTGTTTTAACAAAAGAGGAGGGCTACCGGATGTTCAAGATCCGGTAGCCCTCCTCGTGTTTTTTGCCTCAGTGGTTACGCTTCGGCGTCCTGGTAGATGCCCGCCATCCAGGACTCGACGTCGTCGGCCTTGCGGGGGAGAGCGGCGCTGAGGTTGACCGGACCGTCTGCCGTCATCAGGATGTCGTCCTCGATCCGGACTCCGATTCCGCGGTATTCCGCCGGAATGGCGAGATCCTCGTCCTTGAAGTAGAGCCCGGGCTCGATGGTGAACACCATGCCCTCGGTGAGTACGCCGTCCAGGTAGAGATCACGCTTGGCCTGCGCACAGTCGTGGACGTCCAGCCCAAGGTGGTGGCTGGTGCCGTGCGGCATCCAGCGGCGGTGCTGCTGCCCTTCGGTGCTGATGGCTTCCTCCACGGAGACCGGCAGCAGTCCCCACTCCGCAAGGCGCTCTGCGAGGACCGTGGTGGCGGCGGTGTGGATGTCGCGGAACTTCACGCCCGGCTGGGCTGCAGCGAATCCGGCGTCGGCGGCGTCAAGGACGGCTTCATAGACCTTGCGCTGGACGTCCGAGAACTTTCCGTTGGCAGGAATGGTACGCGTGACGTCGGCTGTGTAGAGCGAGTCTGCCTCCACACCGGCGTCCAGCAGGACGAGTTCCCCGGCGTTGACCTTGCCCGTGTTCCGGGTCCAGTGCAGCACCGTGGCGTTGTTTCCGGCGGCCGCGATGGTGTCGTAGCCGAGCTCGTTCCCTTCCTCACGGGCACGCGCGAAGAAAGCGCCTTCGATGACGCGCTCGCCGCGGTGGTGGGTCATGGCGCGGGGGAGGGCACGGACGACGTCGGCGAAACCCTCCACCGTCGCGGCCACGGCGATCTTCATCTGCTCGATTTCCCAGGCGTCCTTGAGCAAACGCAGCTCGGAGAGCGCCTCGCTGAGCAGTTCGTCGAGGGCATCGAGTTCGCCGAGGTCCAGGTTCTCCGGATCCTTGGCTGTGTTGTAGCGTGCGGTGTCCACGAGGGCATCGATGTTCTCGTCGACTTTGCGGACCAGGCGGATGGAGATGCCGCCGATTTCCGGGGCACCCACGTTCTTGGTGATGGCCATCTCGAGTTCGTCGAGATGCGCGGTCCTGAGTCCGAGGCGCGCTTCGAATTCGGCGAGCGTCGGACGCGCGCCGATCCAGAACTCACCGGAACGCGAATCGGCGTAGAACTGTTCAGTGTCCCGGCCGGCGAGCGGACGGAAGTAGAGCGTCGCGAGGTGGTTGCCGCCGTCGTCGCCGGTCCCCTCCTCGACAGGTTCCAGGACCAGCACGGCATCGGGCTCGTGGTCCAGGCCCAAGCCCGTGAGGTGCGCAAAACCTGAGTGGGGGCGGAAGCGGTAGTCGCAATCGTTCGAGCGGACCTTGAGCGGGCCGGCCGGTACGACGAGGCGCAGGCCTGCGAACTTGTCGGAGATGGCCCGACGACGCGTGGCGGCATGGTCGGCGACGGCGTCACGCGCAGGGGTCACCTGCGGCGTTGGTGCCCAATTGCTGGCCATGAATGCCTTGAAGGCATCGGATGTGGGCCGCTGGGAGCGGTTGTTGACGCGCTCCTCCAGGGGCTGGGAGGCTGTGGTTTCACCGTTTTGGGTGTTTTCTGCATCGTTCACCGTCCCATAGTCCCATCAAGGCCGACACTAGGCCAACGCCGAAACGGTCCAAGCCGTCCCCAATCAAATACGCTTGGAAAGTGAAGATCGACCTGCACGCGCACTCCAATGTTTCCGACGGGACCGAGGCTCCCGCGGGAGTGATCGCTTCCGCATCAGCTGCGGGTCTGGATGTGGTGGCCTTGACCGACCACGATTCCACTGACGGATGGGAACAGGCCTCCGTCGCGGCACTCGAATTCGGTGTGGCTTTCGTTCCGGGGATAGAGATCTCGTGCCGCACCCGGGAGGGGATCAGCGTCCATCTGCTCAGCTATCTCCACGATCCCGCGCACCCCGGCCTGCTCGAGGAAATCACCAAGGCGAAAGACGCGAGGCTCACCCGTGCCAAGCGGATGGTCACGCTCCTGGCCGAGGATTACCCCTTGAGCTGGGACGATGTCATCCATCATGTGGCTCCGGGTGCCACCGTGGGCCGGCCCCACATCGCCGACGCCCTCGTGGCGGCCGGTGCGGTGGCGAGCCGCTCCGAGGCGTTCACGGCGATCCTGACTTCGCACTCGCGCTATTTCGTGCAGCACTACGCGCCGGACCCGGCGCTCGCCGTCGAGCTCGTACGGTCGGCGGGCGGTGTCCCTGTCTTCGCGCATCCAGTGGCTTCGGCCCGCGGCCGGATGGTCGGAGAACGGACTTACGGGGAAATGATCGACGCCGGCCTCCTGGGGCTGGAAGTGGAACACCGCGACAATCCCGAGGAAGGCCGCGTGTTCCTGCGCCGCCTGGCCGCCGAACACGGCTTGTTCATGACCGGTTCGTCCGACTACCACGGAACCGGCAAGCCCAATCTGCTCGGGGAGAACCTGACGTCCCCCGAGGTCCTGGCCCGCATCGAGGAATTGGGCACGGGAAGCTCAGTGGTTCGCTAGACGGGGTAGAAGGTGGCCTTGCCGTCCAGGCGCTTGCGCATCACGTCGATGGCCGGGGCGTTCTGGTCCACGCACACGAACTTGCGCTCGAGTTTCGCCGCGACTGAACCGAGGGTGCCTGAGCCGGCGAAGAAATCGAGGCACCAGTCTCCTGGCCGGCTCGATGCCGTGACGATGCGCCGCACCAGGCCTTCCGGCTTCTGCGTCGGGTAGCCGGTCTTTTCCTTGCCTGTCGGGGAAACGATGGTGTGCCACCAGACGTCCGTGGGAAGCTTCCCAAGTTCGCGTTTGGCCGGCGTTACAAGGCCCGGCGCCATGTACGGCTCACGGTCGACCTCGGCGTTGTCGAAGTGGTACTTGGCAGGGTTCTTGACGTACACGAGGATGTTGTCGTGCTTGGTGGGCCAGCGGTTCTTGGCGCGTGCGCCGTAGTCGTAGGCCCAGATGATCTCGTTCAGGAAGCACTCGCGGCCGAAGATCGAGTCCAGCATGACTTTGGCGTAGTGCACTTCGCGGTAGTCGAGATGCAGGTACAGGGTGCCGTCGTCGGCGAGCAGGCGCCAGGCCTCCACGAGCCGGGGTTCCAGGAAGGACCAGTAGTCGCTGAAGGCATCGTCGTACTTGTGCAGGGCGCCCTTGATGGTGTTATAGGAGCGTCCCTTGAAGCCGACGCGGTCGCCGTCGCCGTCGGCGTTGCGGACCATGCGCGTTTCCTGGCGGCTCTGGACCCGGCCCGTATTGAAGGGCGGGTCCACGTAAATCAGTGTGAAGGCGCCGTCCGGCAGCGTCGGGAGGAAATCCGCGTTGTCCGCGTGAACCACCAAATTGCCGCCGTCCGGCGCCCAAACAATGTCAGTCATTGAGGCCGTTAAGCTTCGGTGCTCTCGCCGGACGCACCGGAAGCCGAGACCACTTCGCCGTTGCGGCGGCGGGTGCGGGAACGGCGAGCGCGGGAAGGCTTGTCCGCGCCCTCGCCGGACTGCGGCTCGGCAGACTGGGCCATTGCCTCAACGGGGGCTGCTTCGCCTTCGGACGTTCGACGGCGGCGGGTGCGGTTGCGTCCGCCCTCACCGTCTCCTTCGCGGGACGGAGCATCGCTGGACTTGGTACCGCGGCGTGCACCTTCACGGCCACCTTCACGCCCGGCGTCGCGTCCCGTGCGTCCACGCCCGGAATCGTCGCCTGAACGGGAGTTCTTCTTGCCGGTCTCGCCGAGGTCTTCCAGGACCTCAGCGTCGACCCCGGCGAGGGTGCGCTTGTCGCGGGGCAGGCGGCCCTTGGTGCCCGCGGGGATGTCCAGTTCCTCGAAAAGGTGCGGCGACGAGGAGTAGGTTTCCACGGGCTCCGGGTAGCTCAGGCCCAGCGCCTTGTTGATCAGGCCCCAGCGCGGCATGTCGTCCCAATCGACGAACGTCACGGCCGTGCCCTTGTTGCCTGCGCGGCCGGTGCGGCCAACGCGGTGCAAGTAGATCTTTTCGTCTTCGACGCACTGGTAGTTGATCACGTGCGTGACGTCATCGACGTCGATGCCGCGGGCGGCGACGTCGGTGGCCACGAGGACGTCCACCTTGTTGTTGCGGAAGGCGCGGAGAGCCTGCTCGCGGGCGCCCTGGCCCAGGTCACCGTGGATGGCGGCGGCTGCGAAGCCGCGGTCCACGAGTTCCTCGGCAACCTTGGCTGCGGTGCGCTTGGTCTTGGTGAAGATGATGGTCCGGCCGCGGCCGCGGGCCTGCAGAATGCGGGCGACGACCTCCACCTTGTCCATGCTGTGGGCACGGTAGATGAGCTGCCGGATGTCGCGCTTGGTCAGGCCTTCGTCGTCCGGGTCGGCGGCACGGATGTGCGTGGGCTGCGTCATGTAGCGGCGCGCCATGGCGATGACCGGGCCAGGCATGGTGGCCGAGAAGAGCAGGGTCTGGCGGACGGCGGGTGTGCCGGCAATCAGGGTCTCGACGTCCGGAAGGAAGCCGAGGTCAAGCATCTCGTCTGCTTCGTCGAGAATCACCATGCGTACGTTCTTGAGGTTCAGGTGCTTCTGCTTGTAGAGGTCGATCAGACGGCCGGGGGTGCCGACAACAACCTCGACGCCCTTTTGCAGGGCTTCGATCTGGGGCTCGTATGCGCGGCCGCCATAGATGGTGGCGATGCGGGCGTTGCGCTTCCGGGACGCCGTCTGGAGATCGTTGGCCACCTGCACGGCGAGTTCGCGGGTCGGAACAATCACGAGGGCCTGGGGTGCACCCGGGACAGCGAGCTTGTCGTGCCCGGCGTCGTCCGGTCCGACGACGCGCTGCAGTGCCGGAATGCCGAAGCCGAGAGTCTTTCCGGTACCGGTCTTGGCCTGGCCGATGATGTCGTGACCGCCTAGGGCGACCGGGAGCGTCATGGACTGGATGGGGAACGGGTGGGTGATTCCGGCGTCGGCGAGGGATTCAACGATGTCGGCGCGGACGTTGTAGTCGGCGAAGGTCTTTTCTGCGATCTCGTGGGGTGTTTCGTCCGAGGAAATGGTTTCCTCGGGTTCGATCGTTTCGGTTCCGTCGGTCAGAACTTCATGGGTGTGCAATTCACTCACAGTGGAGTTTTCCTTATTCATTTGGGCTGCGCTGCGTGCTCAACGGTTGTGGCAGGGCCGTTCCGGAGCACGGATGGGCGCAAGCAAATCCAGTGGAAGCCGATCGCGGGCTATCTAAATACTGGCACTGGGGACCAGTTGGTGTATCTCAAGATCGCGTAGGGGCGGGCTTGTTGATGTCAAAAAATTAACTGAATCAACGACCGGGCATCCATTACTACTCACTCAGTCTAGCGTCTGGGGGCGATAATCCCCGGATCGCGGTCCCGGGCCTGCGAACGGAGTGCGCTACGGGATCAGTTCGAAGGTGATTTGGCGGGTGGCAATGTCCGCGTCCAGCAGTTTCACGCGGACCTTCGTGCCCGACTCCATTTCGCCGTCGCAACGAGCGGTGACCGCCGGCTCGGCGATCTGGACGATGCCGTAGGGGCCGTGCGGGGCTCCGTTCCCATTGCCATTACCGTTGTTGCCATTGGCGCTGTTCCCGTTGCCGTTTCCGTTGTTCTTGGCGGGCTTCGATCCGGAAATCACTACGGCGTCGAATTCCTGTCCGATGTGGTTCACCAGGAGCGCTGCCTCCACCGTGTCCAGGGCCAGGCGTTCCATTTTGGCGGCAAGCTGGTCGGAAGACGCCATGATCACCGGCAGGGTCGGCAAAGCATTCCGGGCCCATGCAGGGATCTCTGTTCCATTACTCAGTGCTTCGCAGATGACCAGCACAAAACGATCCACAAGCCGGCGCAACGGCGCGGTGGTGTGGGCATAGGGTGCCCCGATGGCTGACTGCAGGACGCTGCCCGGTACCTCGCCGTCGAAGGGCGTGTAGCCGGCACCACGGAAAAGCAGCCCCGCTGAATGGAGGATGGCCAGTTGCCGGGGGTCCTTGGCGTCGAGGGTCCGCAAGTACGCTCCATAGCTCGTCCCCTCGGTCCAGGGCTTGCCGAGTGCCCCCGTTTGCCGCTTGAAATGGAGCAGCGAGCGCTCATCGGGGGCCGGCATGGTGCGCAAAATCCCCACTTTGCCGTCGAGCATCAGCTGGGCGGCGGCCATCCCGGTCATGAGCGAAATCTGGGCGTTCCAGTCCTCAACCGGCAGCGAGGGAGCTGCGACGATCCTGTACCCCCCGCCGTCGGGCAGTTGGACGATTTCCTGTTCGGGCATGTTCAGGCTTGCCCCGCCGCGGCGGCCCTCAAGTTCCACCCGCTTGAGTCCGACTTCCTTGAGCAGCTGCAGGACGGGATCAGCTGTTCCGGAATCGATCTCAGCCTGCACGCCCTTGTAGCTGAGTTTGGCGCGGCTCCGTACGCTTGCCCGCCGCACGGAGACGGTGCGGAACTCCGCCTCGGCATCGAGTTCGAAGTCCCACACGAACGCGCCGCACGTCTGGCCGGCCAACAGGCTTCCCGCATGCTCGCTGATGATCTCGGGGTGCAGCGGTATACGGCCGTCCGGGGCATAGTACGTTTGCCCGCGGTGGCGGGTCTCGGCGTCGAGCGCTCCTCCCGGGGGCACAAAGGAGGGCACATCGGAGATGGCGTAGAGAACCCTGTAACCACCGCCGGACCTGTCAATGAAGAGGGCCTGGTCGAGATCCGTGGAAGAAGCCGGGTCGATCGTGATGAACGGAACGTCCGTGAAGTCATGCGGCGGCAGGGTGTGTCCGGAAACCGCCGCTTCGGCGTCGCGCAGCGCTTCAGCGGGGTAACCTGCGGGCAGCTCGAGTTCAGTCCGCAGCGCCGCCAGCGCTTCCGCAAGCTGGTTCGACGTTTCACTAACGTTCGGGGCTATCCGCTGGTGTGACACGAAAGTCAGGGTAACTCCAAAATCTCGCGGCGTCTCGCTAGGCCGCCGCTGCGTCCAGGGCAGCCAGGAGCGCCTGGGCAGCTGCCGTCGGATCTTGCGCTTCGGTGATTGCCCGCACCACCACGATGCGGCTGGCGCCGGCCCTAACTACCTCTTCCACGTTGCCGAGATCGATCCCGCCGATCGCAAACCAGGGGAGCACGACGCCCCCGACGGTCTCTTCGTCTGCCTGCTTCACCGCGTTGGCAGCGTACTTCACCAGATCGAGCCCGACGGCGGAGCGTCCCGGCTTCGTGGGGGTGGCCCACACCGGCCCGACGCAGAAGTAGTCCAGGCCGCTGCGGCCAGGCGACGCGGCGATGGCGGCGTCAATCTGTTCCGGCGTGTGCGTGGAGAGGCCGATGATGGTGGGGTCGTGGAGCAATTTCCGGGCAGAGCGCAGCGGAATGTCCTTTTGGCCGATATGGAACACCGGCGCGCCGGAGAGGGATGCTACGTCCGCGCGGTCGTTGACTGCCCAGAGACGGCCGTGACGATGAGCCACGGATTGCAGGACCTCCAGGAGTTCGAGTTCTTCCGCCGCCTCAATCGTCTTGTCACGCAGCTGGATGATGTCCACGCCGCCCTCGAATGCGGCATCGACAAACTGCTCAAAATCACCCTTTTGTTTGCGGGCGTCAGTGCAGAGGTACAGGCGGGCGGTGGTGTGGACATCGTGCTGGGTCATGGAAACAGAGTAGTTCCTCTAAACTGGGCTGGTACCGCGGGAGCCGCGGCGGCAGTCACAATCGCCGCTCGGCTGAGAGGGCTTAAGCGCCGACCGCTTGACCTGATCCGGCTAGTACCGGCGTAGGGAAGGACTCCATGGACGAAGTAAACACCCAGCACGAACCCGTGCGCGCGGATGTCGCGGTGATCGGGGGCGGTGTCATTGGCCTCGGCATCGCGTGGGAAGCCCGCAGATCCGGCCGTTCGGTTGCCCTCGTCGATCCCGCACCGGCCAGCGGCGCTACGTTCGCGGCGGCGGGAATGCTGGCGCCGGTCAGCGAATTGCACTACCAGGAAGAGGACCTCCTGGAGCTAATGCTCGAATCGTCGGTATTGTGGCCGGACTTCGAACGGAATGTGACCGGCTCGAGCATCGGCCGCAGCACAGGTTACCGTACGACGCCGACCCTCGCCGTCGGCGCGGACGCTGCGGACCGCCGGGCGCTCGCCGATCTCCGGGATGTGCAGCTGGCCAACGGCCTGGTGGTGGAATCCGTGCGGTTGCGCGAGGCGCGGGAGCGTGAGCCGCTGCTGAGCCCGCAGATTTCCTGCGCCTTCGACATCCCGGGCGACCACCAAGTGGATCCACGCCGGCTTTCGGCCGCGATTCTGGGCGCGCTGGCAGACCACCAGCCCGGCGATTCCAGCTGGATTCCGGGGGCCGAGGACGGTTTTGCGGTCCACGACGCTGCGGCGGGACTCCTGTGGGAGGACGGGCGCGTCGTCGGGGCCGTGCTCGGCTCAGGAATCGAAGTGCTCGCCACGGAAACAGTGGTAGCCAACGGACTGGATGCCGCCCGCTTGGACGGCCTGCCGGATGGATTGTCACTCCCGTTGCGTCCGGTGTATGGCGACATACTGCGGTTGCGCGTCCCGGAGCACCTGCAACCCCTGGTCACCGCCACTGTCCGGGGAATGGTGCGCGGAGTGCCCGTCTATATCGTGCCCCGCGACGACGGGACGGTGGTGATCGGCGCGACGCAACGTGAAGACGGCTTGTCGGCGTCCGGGGGATCGGTCAACCCGGTATCAGCCGGTGGCGTGTACCAATTGCTCCGCGACGCCCAGGTACTTGTCCCGGCTGTGGCCGAACTGGAACTTCTGGAAGCAACTGCCCGAGCGCGCCCGGGCACTCCGGACAACGCACCGTTGCTGGGCCGCGTGGAAGGTCGCGAAAGAACCGTGCCGGGCCTCATCGTGGCCAGCGGCTTCTTCCGCCACGGCGTACTCCTCACTCCGGCAGCGGCGAAGATCTGCGTCGGACTCATGGACGGCACCGCGGATCCCCGGTGGAACAAATTCCGCCCGGACCGCTTCTCCCACCAGCTTTCAACGGTACCGGCCTCAACGGACGACCCATCGGCCGGTACCTTATATCCCCTTCCGAAGGACCACGCATGAACATCAAATTGAACGGCGCAGACCACACACTGAGCGACGACGCGTCTGTCACCACCCTCGTCAGCCACGTCACCGGACGTGTTGTGGACTCCAGCGGCCAGGCGGCTGACGGACGCAAGATCGGCGTCGCCGTCGCACGCAATTCCGAAGTGGTGCCACGCAGCCAGTGGGCTGCCACCGCGCTCGCAGAGGGCGACGAACTCGAAATCGTTACCGCAGTACAGGGAGGCTGAACCATGACCACAGCAAGCACACACGAAGCAAGCACCCGAACCGACGCCCTGGTGATCGACGGTGTCGAGTTCGGCTCGCGTCTCATCATGGGCACCGGCGGAGCCCCGAGCCTGGACGGCCTGGGGGCGGCGTTGCTGGCCTCCGGCACCGAACTCACCACCGTTGCCATGCGGAGGTACTCGCCGACCGAAACAGGTTCGCTTTTCCAGTTGCTCGTGGACCATGGCATCCGTGTCCTGCCCAACACGGCCGGCTGCTTTACCGCCAAGGACGCTGTCATGACAGCCGAGCTTGCCCGGGAGGCGTTGGAGACGGATTGGGTGAAGCTCGAGGTCATCGCCGACGAACAGACGCTGCTGCCTGACGCAGTGGAGCTCGTGGACGCAACGGAGAAGCTGGTGGACCGCGGCTTCAAGGTCTTCGCCTACACCAACGACGACCCCGTGCTGGCGCTTCGATTGGAAAACCTCGGAGCCACAGCGGTGATGCCCTTGGGCGCGCCTATCGGCACCGGCCTGGGCATCCTGAATCCCCACAACATCGAACTCATTGTGTCCCGGGCTTCTGTGCCGGTAGTACTCGACGCCGGCATCGGAACCGCGTCCGACGCCGCACTCGCCATGGAACTCGGTTGCGACGCTGTGCTGCTGGCAACCGCGGTGACCCGTGCGCAGAACCCGGTGCAGATGGGCGAAGCCTTCAAACACGCTGTCATCGCCGGTAGGCTGGCGAAGCAGGCCGGCCGCATTCCGCGCCGGGAACACGCCCTGGCCTCCTCGGCGATGGAAGGCCGGGCCGAGTTCCTCTAGTGGCCTACGCTGGCCGCCCCGGGGATTCCTGCGAAGATTCCGCGTCTGTGAAGGAGCCCCGAATGGCCGGCAAGGATGACATTCTTTCCAGGTCCGCGATCGACGACGCCCTGGCGGAGCTGCCGGACTGGCGGTACCGCCAGGGCGGACTCGTCACGGTTTACAAATGCCCGACGTCGGCTGCCGCACTCGAGCTGATCGCCGCCGTCGGGCGCATCGCCGAACAGCAGAACCACCACCCGGACCTGGACTGGCGGTACAACCGGGTGTTCATCCGCTACACCTCCCATGACGCCGGGAGCGAGGTGACCCGACGCGATATCCGGGCGGCTACGAGCGCGAGCGAAGCAGCCACGGAAGTGGGGGCAGTGGCCAAACCGGAAGCCACGCCATGAGCCGGATCTGTAGCTAGAGCCGCAGCGCCGGCTAGAGTCGCAGCGCCGCGGTCAGCTGGGCGGTGTCGTGCCGGACCCGATGGCGGCCCAGAAAGTAGGAGGCCACCGCGGCCGCCACGGTTCCCAGAATGATGGGCAGGACCCACGGGATCCACGTCACGCCAGGCTGGTAGCCAAAGCCAAGTTGGATGAAGATCATCCAACTCAGCATGGCGACAGCGACGGAAACGCCGGCGGGCAGGGTGATTCCGTATGTGCCACGGCGTTTGTCAGTTCCCCAGACGATGAAGCCTGAGGCGATGGTGGCTAGCGCCACGATGACAAGTGAGAGCATGCGGACTCCTGGCTCGCTGGTGTTCTTGCTTAATGCTTAGAGGGCGCCGAAGCCCACCCGGCGCACTTCCTCGGCGCCGATCTCCACGTATCCGAGGACATTGCCGGGAACGATGACCTGGCGGCCCTTTTCGTCGGTGAGGCGCAGGTCCGTGCCGTTGGCAATGGCCTCGCTTACGATCTTTGCAACAGCCTCGGCATCGAGAGCGGACTCAAGCGCGATCTCACGGCCAACATTCTGAATGCCGATCTTTACTTCCACAGCGGGGCCTCCCAGCCAATCAAAAAATTACTCAGTCCTCTATTTGTAGTCTAGGACTCTTTCGGGAAGCGACTGATTCCGCGCCAAGCTAAACGGTAGATCAGATCGCTGGCGACATCGAGGTCCAGATCGCCGTCGGTTTCGAGCCAATACCGGGCGCTGACCTGCGCCATTCCGGCCAGGCCGCGGCCCAGCAGCTGGGCCTCCAACGGGGGCAGCTTGGTGTCTTCGGCAATGACCTTGGCGACGGCGTCGGCGAAGGTGCGGTTGAAAGTCTCCAGTCGCGAGCTGACATCCGGGTCATTGATGAGATCGGATTCGAAGACGAGCCGGTGGGCTTGGTCATCCCCCGCGATGAAACGGTAGTAGGCGCGCATGACGGCCTGGACGCGTTCCTTGTTGTCCGACGTCGAATTCAGCGCCGTGAGCATCTGGTCCGTGAGCTTGGCCAGGTGGCTGTCGAGGAGGGCCATGTAAAGCTCCCGCTTGGACGGGAAGTGTTGGTACAGCACCGGCTTGCTGACGTGGGCGGTCTCGGCGATTTCGTCCATCGCTGCACCGTGGAAACCGTTGGCAACGAAGACTTCCAAGGCGGCGTTCAGGAGCTGGGCCCGGCGCTCATCGCGTGGCAGCCTCGCCGAGCGTGGCGAACCGGTCCGATCTTGCCTGACCTGCGCCTCCTGTTTGATGCGTACACTTTCAGCCACTTGTCTGCCGCCTTTCCTTTGCAGTTATGACCACAATACTGCGCAGTAATATGACCGGGCGGCAGCGGCAGGCATACTTTGGAGTATGGCCACTATTTTTGCTGCCCAAACGTTGCCGTCTTCGCTGCCGCCACTCGTGGAACCGGCCGCGGAGCTGACCACCGAAGAGGTCGAACGGTACTCGCGCCACCTCATTATTCCCGAAATCGGAGCGGCCGGTCAGCGCCGGCTCAAGAACGCAAAAGTCCTCGTGATCGGGGCAGGCGGACTGGGCTCTCCCGCGTTGCTGTACCTGGCCGCGGCCGGAGTGGGGACGCTCGGAATCGTCGACGACGACGACGTCGACCTCAGCAACCTGCAACGCCAGATCATCCACGGCGTTGGCGATGTGGGACGGCCGAAGATCGAATCGGCACGTGACGCCATCAAGGAACTCAATCCGCTGGTCAATGTGCAGCTGCACAGCGTCCGCCTGGACTCCTCCAACGCTTTGGAGATTTTCTCCGGCTACGACCTCATCCTGGATGGCGCAGACAATTTCGCCACCCGATACCTGGTCAACGATGCTGCCGCGATCCTCGGCAAACCGTACGTCTGGGGATCCATTTTCCGCTTCGACGGCCAGGTCAGCGTCTTCTGGGCGAAGCATGGACCCAGCTACCGCGATCTCTATCCGGAGGCCCCTCCTGCAGGCTCCGTCCCGTCCTGCGGCGAAGGCGGCGTGTTCGGTATGCTGTGCGCTGCTGTCGGCTCGCTCATGGTGACGGAGGCCGTGAAGCTGATCACCGGCGTCGGGCGCTCCATGCTGGGACGCGTGGCGCTCTTCGACGCCCTCGGCGGCAGCTGGCGCGAAATCAAGGTTTCGAAAGACCCGGAGGTCGAGCCGATCACTGAATTGACCGACTACGAAGCATTCTGCGGCATCACCCCCGCACCCGCAGCCGACTCGGTTCCGACCGTCACGGCCACCGAACTTTCCGGGATGCTCGAGGCACGCGCGGCGGGCGAACGAGACTTTGAACTGGTGGATGTCCGCGAGATCGGTGAACACGAGATTGTGAGCATCGACGGATCGGTGCTCATCCCTCAGGGACGCATCCTGGCGGGGGAGGCCTGGACGGAACTCCCACAGGACAAGGAGATCGTCTTCCATTGCAAGGGAGGCACCCGTTCCGCCGCAGTGCTCGCCGCGGCGCAGCGCGCCGGCTACACCCGGGTCAGCCACCTCGACGGCGGGATCCTGGCCTGGGTGCGTGACGTCGAGCCGGGCAAACCGGTTTACTGAACCCAAACGCCGTTGAACCCGAAAGGTCCCGATATGAGCGAGGAATCCATGACCACACCACAACACCCCATCGGATCGGGATTCGGCCACGGCTCCAAGGCATCGGAGGTTGTGGCGGGAGTGGACCTCCGCGGCAAGACGGCAATCGTCACGGGTGGCTATTCCGGGCTTGGCCTGGAAACGGTGCGGGCACTGTCCTCCGCAGGAGCCGCGGTCACTGTTCCCGCCCGGCGTCCTGAACACGCTAGGGAGGTCCTCGCCGCGGCCGGCCTGGCCCGGGAGCAGGTCAACGTGGAAACTTTGGATTTGGCCGACCAGCAGGCAGTGAAGGATTTCGCGGCACGCTTCCTGGCGTCGAACCCAACCCTGGACATCTTGATCAACAACGCCGCCATCATGGCGAGCCCGGAACAACGCGTGGGCCCGGGCTGGGAATCCCAGTTCGCCACCAACCACTTGGGCCACTTCACCCTTCTCAACACTTTGTGGCCCGCGCTGGCGGCTGCCGGTTCGGCCCGTGTGGTCTCCTTGTCCTCCACGGGACACAAACTCTCGCCGATCCGTTTTGAGGACATCAATTTCGAGACCGGTTACGACAAATGGAAGGCCTACGGCCAGGCAAAGACCGCAAATGCGCTATTCGCCGTGGAGCTGGACCGCCTGGGTAAATCCGCCGGGGTGCGGGCCTTCGCGGTCCATCCCGGCGGCATCATGACCGAGCTCCAGCGCTACCTTCCGCGTGAAGAGATGGTCGCGGCGGGTTGGATGGACGACGCAGGCAACGTCCGGGAGGGTTTCAAGACGCCGGAGCAGGGGGCTGCCACGTCCACCTGGGCAGCGACGTCCTCGGCACTGGCAGGCATGGGCGGGGTGTATTGCGAAGACTGCGACATCGCCAAGCCCACGGACCCGGCCTCGCCGCTCGCGCGGTACCAAGGAGTGGATGCGCACGCAGTGGATCCGGAAGCCGCAACAAGGCTGTGGGCTGTGTCTGCAGAAATGACGGGCGTCAACGCCTTCGCATAGGGCGCGTTCGCGGGGGGCTAGGCGCTTTCAGCCTGCCGGGATGCCGGTTGGTGGTCCACAGGGCATTCAGCTGCTGGAGCAGCGGCAACCGGCTGCTCGACCTGGATGCCATATAAGGCCTCGAGGGCTGCCACATAATCGTCTTGCTGGCCGTTTGCGGCAAGTTCGCGCGCACGGACCGTGGGGATGTGGAGCAATTGCTTGACCATGCGGCGGAGCGCGAACTCGACCTCTTCAGCCGCAGCGGTGCAGCCGTGCCGGGCCCGGACTTTTTCCATCTCGGCGTCGAGCACGTTCATGGTGTGGCGGCGCAGTGCCACTATGGCCGAGTCGACTGACCGGGCTTCGCGCTCCTGCTCGAAGGCGTCTGCCGCACCGGAAACAATGGTGCTCGCTTGTGCCAGCGACTCCGCTTGTTCCTGGGGCGCCGCGAGCCGCACGGATTCGAGCGTCAGGAGCTCGACGCCGTCGAGCTCGCCCACCGCGGGGTCGAAGTCGTGGGTGAGCGCGAGGTCGATCGCAATGAGCGTCTGGGTGGACAATGCACGGACCTTGGCAAGCTCTTCGGCCTCAACGCGGGTGTCCGATCCGCTGCAACCGATCATGACATCGGCGGCAGCGACGGCGGCAGGAAGGGTTTCGGCGTCGAGCGCGGTTCCGCCGCGGGTCGCCACGAAAGCCTCGGCGCGGCCGGAAGACGAGTAAACGGAGACGTCGGTGCAGCCGCGATCGCGAAGCAGCGACATAGTGGCCCCGGCGTAGGCCCCGGTCCCGAAGACCACTACCTTCTTGGTGCTCCAGTCGGCGTTCTCTGAGAGGTCCGTGGCGAGGTCCAGGGCAACTGAAACTATGGACAGGCCCCGCGAACCGAGGGCGGTCTGGGCCCCGACGTCCTTTGCCGTCTTGGAGGCAGCCTGGAACAAGCGGACCAGACCGGAACTCGCGGTTCCTTCGTGCTGGGCGGTGATGAGGGCACGGCGTACTTGGCCGGCGATTTCGCGTTCGCCGACGACGGCGGAGTCCAGTCCGGCGCTGACGGCGAAGAGGTGCCTGCTGACCTCAGGGCCGGTGCGGGTGCTGAAGGCGCGCGAGACGAGTTGCTCGTTGAGTCCGCTCAGGCCGCTGATCTGCGTGACGAGCGCCGAGCGGGCAGCTTCAAGGTTCTCGACATGCGGCGTTTCGCCGTAGATTTCGTAGCGGTTGCACGTGGCCAGGACCACGGCGCCCGAGACAAGTTGGGAATCGGCCAAAGCGGACGAGGCAACCTCGGATGAACCGTTGCTCAACTGAGCGACGGTTTCAAGATCGATGTCGGCGTGTGTAGCCACCAATGAGAAAAGAACCACAGCAAAGCAATCATAGCTTTTTCGGCGCCATGTAGAACAATGCTCGCGAGTGGTTCTCCGCACTGTCCGGAGTGACGCCCGTCACCTCACAATGTGCGGGACAGGCTGTCGTTATCTTTTGATCCCGATCTTCGGCACAATCGAAGGCATGACTTCCAGTTCCGCACTGCCTTATTCTGTGTCGGCCAACGGCGTTTCCGGCACCGCCGCCTCGAGCCTTGATGCAAGCCACCCGCTCATGGATGGCCGCACCGCAGACTCCCCGCTGATCCAGGCGTACCGTGGAGGCAAGCCGTCCCGCCGTCCGGTGTGGTTCATGCGCCAGGCCGGCCGCTCGTTGCCGGAGTACCTCAAAGTCCGTGAAGGCGTGGCGATGCTGGACTCCTGCCTGCGTCCCGAGCTCGCCTCCGAGATCACTTTGCAGCCGGTCCGCCGCCACGACGTTGATGCAGCCATCTTCTTCTCGGATATTGTCATTCCCCTCAAGCTGGCGGGCGTCGGCGTGGACATCGTTCCCGGCGTCGGTCCTGTCCTGGACAAGCCCGTCCGCACGGCCGCTGACGTGGCCGCCTTGCCGCAGCTGACGTGGGAAGCCCTCGAGCCGATCCGCGAGGCCGTGCGCCTGACGGTGGCGGAGCTCGGCACCACACCCCTGATCGGCTTCGCCGGTGCGCCGTTCACGCTCGCCGCGTACATGGTGGAAGGCAAGCCTTCCCGCGACCACCTCGGTCCGCGCACCATGATGCACGCCGATCCGGAAATCTGGACCGCCCTGGCCAACTGGGCAGCCGACGCTTCCGGCATGTTCCTGCGGGCGCAACTGGAAGCGGGCGCCTCTGCAGGGCAGCTGTTCGACTCATGGGCCGGTTCCCTTGGGCTGGCCGACTACGCCAAGTACGTTGCCCCCGCCTCGAGCCGCGCCCTCGACCACGTCCGCCACCTCGGCGCGCCGCTTGTCCACTTCGGTACAGGCACGTCCGAGTTGCTCGTCGCGATGCGCGACGTCGGCGTGGACGTCGTAGGGGTGGACTACCGGCTGCCGCTTGACGAGGCAAACCGGCGCCTAGGTGGAACTGTGCCCCTGCAGGGCAACATTGACCCCGCGCTGCTTTCGGCGCCGTGGGAGGTCCTGGAAGCCCATGTCCGCGAGGTAATCGCCGCCGGTTCCGCAGCCCCAGGCCACGTCCTCAACCTCGGCCACGGCGTGCCCCCGGAGACGGACCCCGCGGTCCTGACCCGGGTAGTGGAACTCATCCACTCGATCCCGGCAGGGTAGCCGGCATGCGCGGCGGTCACCCACAGCCCGAACACACCAATCCCGAACACGCACTTCCCGGCGATTCAGCAGCTGGCTTGACGTCCGTCGTCGTGGGCGGCGGCATTTCCGGCCTGCTCGCCGCCCGTGGACTGGCCAAAGCGGGCATCGCTGTCACCGTGCTCGAAGCGGGCGACTCATGGGGCGGCTGCGTAGGAAGCCACGAGGTTGGCGGCCTTGAGCTGGACAGTGGAGCGGAGTCCTTCGCCACGCGCTCCACTGCCGTGGCCGATCTCGCCCGCGATCTCGGGCTCGGCGACAACATCGTGGCGCCCCATCCGGGAGGGGCCTGGGTGCAGTTGCCCGACGGCCCGCAGGAACTGCCCAAGACCGGCGTGCTCGGAATTCCGGCGAACCCCTGGGACCCCGAGGTGCGGCGTTCCTTGGGCTTCGCAGGGTCCTTGCGGGCCTCGCTCGACCGCTGCCTGCCCGCATCACTGGGCACTTCCGCCGAGGTCACCAGCGTCTCTTCGTTGGTCAGCGCACGGATGGGCAAGCGGGTCCTCGAACGGCTCGTGGCACCCGTCGTCGGGGGAGTGCACTCCGCTGATCCCGCACTGCTCGACGTCGACATGGTGGCCCCGGGACTACGCGCAGCACTGCGCAAGCACGGTTCGTTGGCCGCCGCGGTGGCCAGCCAGCGCGCAGCCGGTTCAGGACAAACTGCTTCAGGGCAAAACGGGAGCGGAGCGGCGAAGGCCGGATCCGCCGTCGGCGGCTTGAAAGGCGGAATGAACACGTTGGTTTCCGCCCTCGTGGCTGAGCTGCGTTCTCAAGGTGTCGCCCTCGTTTCCGGCGCCCGCGTGGATTCGATTACCCGCACCGAAAACGGTTGGCAGGCCACCGCTGCGGGCACAAAGTACGACGCCGGGCGGCTCGTGGTGGCGCTCGACGGTCCGGCCGCCGTCGGGCTGCTGGAGGAGTCGCTTCCGGAGCTGTCCGCGCTGCGTCCCGCCGCGGGCCCCTTGGTGAGCTTGGTGACCTTGGTGGTGGACGTGCCTGAACTGGACCGCCGTCCCCGCGGCACCGGTATTCTCGTCGCTCCGCAAACCGAGGGGATCGAAGCGAAAGCGCTCACGCATGCCACGGCAAAGTGGGACTGGCTGGCGGAAGAAGCCGGCCCCGGCACGCACGTACTGCGCCTGTCCTATGGGCGGGGCGAGGGAGCGGACGCCCCTGAATCGGCGGCCGCGCTGGATGACGATGCCCTGTTTGAGGCTGCGCTCCGCGACGCCTCTACCTTGCTGACGGTGCCCATTGTTCGCGAAGACGTGCTCGATTGGGACGTTGTCCGCTGGGCCGGTGCCTTGCCGTTCGCCGCCGTCGGTCATAAACAGCGCGTTGCCGAGGTTCGGCGCATCTGCGCCGAAGCGGAGGGTCTGTCGGTTGTGGGCGGCTGGCTCGCGGGAAACGGCCTGGCCGCGGTGGTTGCGGACACTTCTACGCAAATCGACGCAGTTTTGTGAAATGCATCACTTCTACGTCTTGTAGAAGAGATGCATTTCGACTTAGCGGCATCGACGGGGCAGACTTGTACCATGAGCCACACTTCTGCCGAATCTGTCACTAAAACTGCCGAATCCGAAGAGCAGTTCTTTACGCTGTGGACCGTCTTCAAGCGGTCGGGCGATGTCCTGCGCAGCGCCGATGCTGTCCAGGATTTCGAGCAGCTGGCCGCCAAGCTCGCCGAGGACGGCGTTGTCCTCCGCGGAAGCTACGACGTCTCCGCCATGCGTTCCGACGCCGACATCATGGTGTGGCTCCACGGAGCCAAGCCCGAGGCCCTGCAGCAGGCCGTCCGTGACATCCGCCGCAGCGCGCTCTTCGCGGGCACCGAGATTGTCTGGTCCGCCATGGGCGTCCACCGCGAAGCTGAATTCGCCAAGAACCACGTTCCGGCCTACGCCCGCGGCGTCGAGCCCAGCACCTGGCTGTGCGTCTACCCGTTCGTGCGCTCCTACGAGTGGTACATCCTGCCGGCCGAAGAGCGTGGAAAGATGCTGCGCGACCACGGCATGCTGGGCCGCGACTTCCCCCAGGTCATCTCCAACACCGTGTCCTCGTTCGCCTTGGGCGACTGGGAGTGGATCCTTGGCCTGGAAGCACCCGAACTCGTTGACCTGGTCGACCTCATGCGTCACCTGCGGGCCACGGACGCCCGCAACCACGTCCGCGAGGAAATCCCGTTCTACACCGGTCGCCGCATCACCGCAGCGGAGATCGCCGAGGTCCTCGCGTGAGCGGCCGCCACTCCGCGGGTCCGGCCAGCCTCACCGAGGTCAATGACGTCACCGAGGCCGGACGCATGGCTCCCAAAGAGTACGACGCCGTTCTTCTCGCCTCTTTCGGCGGCCCCGAAGGCCAGGACGACGTCATTCCCTTCCTGCGCAATGTGACCCGCGGCCGTGGCATCCCGGATGAGCGTCTCGAAGAGGTGTCGCACCACTACCGCGCCTTTGGTGGCATCAGCCCCATCAACCAGCAGAACAGGAACCTCAAGGCCGCCCTCGAAGCGGAGCTCGCATCGCGCGGCATCAGCCTGCCCGTGCTGTGGGGCAACCGCAACTGGGACCCCTACATCCCGCAAACGCTCCAGGAAGCCTACGACGCCGGTCACCGCAAGTTGCTGATGGTCACCACGAGCGCCTACTCCTGTTACTCGAGCTGCCGCCAGTACCGCGAGGACATTGGCATCGCCCTGACGGAAACCGGCCTCGACGGCAAACTCGAGGTGGACAAGGTCCGCCAGTACTTCGACCACCCCGGCTTCGTGGAACCCTTCGTGGAAGGAACGGCCGCAGGGCTTGCCGAGGTCAAGGAGAAACTGGCCGCGGCCGGTCTCCAGGACGCTCCGGTCCACATCCTGTTCGCAACCCACTCCATTCCGACCCGCGACGCCGAGGCTGCCGGGCGATCGGACGCCGAGCCCCGCGAGTTCGAGCAGGACTCGGCTTATGTGGCCCAACACCTGGCCGCCGGCGCCGAGGTTGTCCGGCGGGTTGAAGCCGAATCCGGACTCACCGCGCCATGGTCCTTGGTGTACCAGTCCCGTTCGGGCGCTCCGAGTGTTCCATGGCTTGAGCCGGACATCAACGATGCCATCGAGGAACTGGCCGGCCAAGGGATCAAGGGCGTCGTGATCGTTCCGCTCGGATTCGTCTCCGACCACATGGAAGTGGCCTGGGACTTGGACACCGAGGCCTTGGAAACGTGCAAGAACCTCGGGCTCACCGCGACCCGCGTCCCCACGCCAGGAACCCACCGCAAGTTCGTTTCCGGCTTGGTGGACCTCATTTGCGAGCGGACCGCAGCCAACAACATCGCCGATCGCCCTGCCGTGACCGGGCTGGGACCGTGGTACGACATCTGCCGTCCCGGCTGCTGCGCCAACTTCCGTGGAGAGAAGCCCACGATTGCGGGTGCGGACACCACAGTAGGCACCGGACATGATGCCTACCCCGTAGGAGAAAGCGCGAAATGACCGTACGGATCGGTACCCGCGCGAGCAAGCTCGCGCTCACCCAGAGCCAGCAGGCGGCGGACCAGCTGGCCGCCGTCGGGGGCTTTCCCGTTGAACTGGTACGCATCAAGACGGAAGGCGATGTCCGGACGGGCTCGCTGTCCCAAATGGGCGGCACCGGAGTCTTCGTCGCCGCCCTTCGCGACGCGCTGTTGGAGAACGCGTGCGACGTCGCGGTGCACTCCCTGAAGGATCTCCCGACAGGTGCGGCACCGGGACTCACCATTGCCGCAACGCCCAAACGTGTCGACGTCCGGGATGCGTTGTGCGCCCGTGACGGGCTCAAGCTGGCGGATCTTCCGGCCGGCGCACGGGTCGGTACCGGCTCGCCGCGCCGTGCTGCCCAGCTGCGCGCCGCCCGCCCGGACCTTGACGTCGTGGACATCCGCGGCAACGTGGACACTCGGCTGGGCCGCGTTCCGGGGCTCGCCGGCAACGCGGAAGACGCACCCGGCGACCTTGACGCCGTCGTCCTCGCCGCCGCGGGACTGGAACGGATCAGCAGGCTCGACGTCGTGACCGAGTTCTTTGAGACCGACGTCATGCTTCCCGCCCCCGGACAGGGCTCACTCGCGATCGAGTGCCGCACGGCGGATGCTCCCGGACAAGGCTCCCCTGAGGGTTCCCAGGGTGCTCTAGCCCAGGCCCTGGCCGCACTCAATGATGAAGACACCCGGCTGGCCGTCACCGCGGAGCGTGCCGTCCTGGCCCGCCTCGAAGCCGGCTGTGCTGCGCCCGTGGGCGCATACGCTTACCGCAAGGGCAGCATGCTTTACCTTGAAGCCGTTGTCTGCGCCGTGGACGGGAGCAAGTCAGTACGCGAGAAAAAGGCCAGCGACGGACTCACTGAGGTGGGCGCCACGTTGCTGGGCATCGAAGTCGCCGAGCTCCTGCTTGCCGCAGGTGCCGCGGACATCGCAGATCTTGCAGCGTCCCGATAACCGGAGCCAACAGGAGACCATGGGACGACACAGCGCGGTGAAGTCGGGGGAGGCCCGGGTCCTTGAAGGAGCCCGGGTTCTTGTGACGCGCAGCCCTGATCGTGCCGCCCCGCTCGTCAGCGCCCTGCGGGAAGCGGGCGCCGAGCCGCTCTTGTTGCCCTTGATCGACTTTGAGCGTGCCCGCGACCAGCATTCCCTTGAGGTCGCCTTGGACGCCCTCCTCGCGGGAGCGTACGGCTGGCTGGTGGTCAGCAGTATCACGACGGTGCGCGCCCTGAAGGAGAAAGCGTCCGAGCGTCGCGTGGAGTTGAAGGACCTGATTCCGGATTCCGTCCGGATCGCGACGATTGGTCCGTCAAGCCGGCGGGTCCTCGAAGCGGAGGGCATTCCCGTGGACCTCGCGCCGGAAGACGTCCAGTCGGCCGCGGGCCTCGTGGCCGTCTGGCCGACAGGCCCGGCCAATGTGCTGTTGCCCCAAGCGGACATCGCCGACGCGATGTTGGCGGAGGGGATCGAAGCCAAGGGAGCCGCGGTCCAGTCAGTGACGGCCTACCACACCGTGGACTACCCCGCGGCCCCCGAACGCAGGCTGACTGCTGCCTTGGTAGCGGCGAACGGCTGGAAGACAGGGGCGGGATCCGGGGCGCCGGAGCTCACCCCCGAAGCCGCCAAGGCCGAACTGTCCGGCGGCCGGCTCCACGCCGTCGTCGCCGCTTCACCCAGTGCGGCACGCCGCATCCACGCCTCGCTGGGGCCGCTGCAGGATTGCCGCTTTATTGCGATCGGGCGCTCGACGGCGGCAGAGGCTGCCGCTCTCGGCATCCCGGTCGCGGCAACTGCCAAAGAACCCACGCCCGACGGCATCGTGACCGCCCTACGCACCGTATTCGCCACCGAAGGGAACGAAAGTTGAGCTTTCCAAACCACCGGCCCCGCCGGCTCCGCACCACCCCCGCCATGCGCCGGATGACCGCCGAACACCGCTTGGCTCCCGCGGATCTCATCCTGCCCGCCTTTATTCGCGAAGGACTCAGCGAACCGGCTCCGATCAGCTCCATGCCCGGTGTTGTGCAGCACACAACCGACTCGCTCAAACGCGCCGCTGCGGAAGCCGTGGAACTCGGTGTCAGCGGCATCATGCTGTTTGGTGTCCCGGCCATCCGCGATGCCCGGGGAACCGCCTCCCTGGATCCGGACGGCGTGCTGAACAAAGCCATCCGCGACGTCCGGGCGGAAGTTGGCGATGACCTGGTGGTCATGGGCGACGTGTGCCTCGACGAATTCACCGACCACGGCCACTGCGGCGTCCTGGACGCCAACGGGTACGTGGACAACGACGCCACCCTCGAAATCTACGCTCAAATGGCCGTAGCCCAGGCCGACGCCGGTGCCCACGTCCTGGGACCGTCCGGGATGATGGATGGCCAGATCGCCGTGATTCGCCAGGCCCTTGAAGAGGCCGGACACCAGAACACCGCGCTCCTGGCGTACGCGGCGAAGTACGCCTCCGCCTTCTACGGCCCTTTCCGCGAAGCCGTGGACTCGCAGCTCAAGGGTGACCGCCGGACGTACCAGATGGATGCCGCCAACCGCCGCGAAGCGATCATCGAGGTGGAACTCGACCTCGAAGAGGGCGCCGACATGGTGATGGTCAAGCCGGCCATGAGCTACCTCGACATCCTCGCCGACGTTGCCGCCATGAGCCCGGTTCCCGTGGCGGCCTACCAAATCTCCGGCGAATACGCCATGATCGAAGCGGCTGCCGCGAACGGCTGGATCGATCGCCGCGGCGCCATCACAGAATCCGTGCTCGGCATCAAGCGGGCCGGCGCCGACATGGTGCTGACGTACTGGGCCTCCGAGCTTGCCGGCTGGCTTAAGGAGTCCTGATGACAGATAACGCTTCCACTCCCACGGCCCCTGTCGGAGCTACGGAGATCCTCCTCGGACTGAATACTTTCGGTGACGCCGGGGTGGACGCCGGCGGCAACCCGAAACCGCATGCACAGGTTTTGCGGGAGCTGCTGGCGGAAGCGGAACTGGCGGACGCCATCGGGCTTCATGCCTTCGGGGTGGGGGAGCACCACCGCCGAGACTTCGCTGTCTCGGCGCCCGAAGTGTTCCTGGCGGCCGCCGCCGCCCGGACATCGCAGATCAAACTCGGTTCGGCGGTCACCGTGCTCAGCTCCGACGACCCCATCAGGGTCTTCCAGCGCTTCTCGACCGTTGACGCGATCTCCAACGGTCGTGCGGAAGTGATGCTGGGCCGCGGCTCCTTCGTGGAATCGTTCCCCCTGTTCGGCCTGGACCTGGCAGACTACGAAATCCTGTTCGAGGAGAAGCTGGAACTCTTCGACAAGGTCCGGGCGCAGAAGCCCGTGCATTGGGAAGGCCGCACCCGGCCGAACGTGAACGGAATGAGCGTCTTTCCGCCGCTGGAACACCACTTGCTGCCAACGTGGATCGGTGTGGGCGGCACCCCCGAGTCGGTGCTGCGCTGCGCCCAATATGGCTACCCGATCATTTTCGCCATCATTGGCGGGGAACCGCGCCGCTTTGCCCCGCTCGTGGAGCTCTACCGCGAGGCAATGGAAAAATACGGGCACCCCATGCAGCAGATCGCCACGCACTCGCCGGGCTACGTCGCTCCCACCGATGAGCAGGCCCGGGAGGAACTCTTCCCGCATTGGCTGGCCCAGCGCAACCGCATCGGCGCGGAACGCGGCTGGGGACCGGCGAGCCGGGGCGAGTTCGACGCCATGTGCGGACCTGAGGGAGCACTTTACGTAGGTTCCCCGGAAACGGTCGCCCGGAAGATCGTCTTGCTGAAGCGGAACCTCGGCGTCGACCGTTTCGACCTCAAATACAGCAACGGAACCCTGCCGCACGAATCCATGATGCGCTGCATCGAACTCTTCGGCACCGTGGTGGCCCCATTGGTGGCCAAGGAGCTTGCCGACGCTTGAACGCGGCCGAACCGTCTTTGCCGGCGCCTGAGCCGTCCCGAATCCCTGAAAGAATGGACCCCATGACTTCAAACACCCCTGTCTCCGACCAGCTGTTCGACCGTGCCCGTTCCCTGATGCCCGGCGGCGTCAACTCCCCGGTGCGCGCCTTCGGTTCCGTCGGCGGCACGCCGAAGTTCATGGTTTCTGCGCAGGGTCCGTACCTGACCGACGCGGATGGCCGCGAATACGTCGACCTCGTCTGCTCATGGGGCCCGGCGCTGCTGGGTCACGCGCACCCGGCCGTCCTCGACGCCGTCCACGCCGCCGTCGACCGCGGCTTGTCCTTCGGCGCCTCCACGCCCGATGAGGCAAACCTCGCCGCGATCGTCAAGGAACGCGTCTCCGCCGTCGAACGCATCCGCATGGTGTCCACGGGCACCGAGGCCACCATGACCGCCGTACGCTTGGCCCGCGGGTTCACTGGCCGCAACCTGATCGTGAAGTTCGCCGGCTGCTACCACGGCCACCTCGATGGACTGCTCGCCGCCGCTGGCTCGGGCCTTGCGACCATGGCACTGCCCGGTTCGGCCGGTGTCACTGAAGCTGCCGCCGCTGAGACCCTCGTCCTGCCGTACAACGACCTCGGCGCGGTGGAAGCCGCTTTCGCTGCGCACGGCAACAACATCGCTGCCGTCATCACCGAAGCCGCGCCCGCCAACATGGGCGTCGTCACCCCGGACGAAGGCTTCAACGCAGGGCTGTCCCGCATCACCCGCGAACACGGCGCGCTGTTGATCCTGGACGAGGTGCTAACCGGCTTCCGCACGGGCTATGCGGGCTACTGGGGCCTCACTGGCCGCCAGGAAGGCTGGATGCCGGACCTGCTGACCTTCGGCAAGGTCATCGGCGGCGGCATGCCGACGGCGGCCCTCGGCGGGCGTGCCGACGTCATGGATTACCTTGCGCCCCTTGGTCCGGTGTACCAGGCAGGAACCCTGTCCGGGAACCCGGTGGCCATGGCCGCAGGCGTCGCCACCCTGACGCTCGCGACCCCGGAGGTCTACAGCTTCGTGGATGCCCGCTCGCTGGAACTTTCGGCGGCACTCTCGTCGGCGCTGGACACTGCCGGCGTGGACCACTCGATCCAGCGCGCAGGGAACCTCTTCTCCGTGGCCTTCGGCACTTCAGCCAACGGCGTCCACAACTACGCCGACGCCCAAGCCCAAGATGTCTTCCGCTACGCACCGTTCTTCCACTCCATGCTGGACTCCGGCGTCTACCTGCCGCCCTCGGTCTTCGAGGCATGGTTCCTGTCCGCTGCCCACGACGACGCCGCCATGAACCGGATCTTTGACGCGCTCCCTGCAGCAGCCAAAGCGGCCGCGGAGGCCACCGCCCTGTAACGCCACTTTCCCGATGCTGCGCAGCCTGCTCCTTGCGCGCCCCGCCGGGCCGGGAGCAGGCTGTGGGCAACGATCGAATCTACAAGGCGATGATTCATCTGCTCAAGCCGTCCAGAATTTCAGTGCTCATCCTCTTCGCCCTGATGGCCGGGGCATTTGCCGGCATTGCGCATGCCGACGCCCCTGACCGCGGTTTGATGGCGGCCGGGGACCCGCCCTCGGCGCCAGGCACTCCCCAGGCCGCCCCAACGCCTCGGTTTTCCAACTCTCCGTCCGCGGGACCGCCGAGTGCTTCTGCAACGCCGGCCGGTCCTACTGAGCTGCCGCCGCCACCGCACCCGACGCCGGAACAGCGGCTCGCGGGCCTGACCCTGGAACAAAGGGTAGGGCAATTGTTCATGGTGGCGGCCAAGGCCGACGGAAGCGATTCGGGCGCAGTGGCCGATCTCCTGAACAACCACGTGGGCAATATCTATTTGGCCGGACGGAGCCAAGCAGGCGTTGCAGCGACAGCCTCAGTGGTGGAAAAGCTGAGGGCGGGCATTTCGCCGGCCTCAAGCCGTGGCTTGCCCCTGTCCGTCGCGACGGACCAGGAAGGCGGCTCCGTCCAAGTCCTCCGGGGACCTGGATTCCTGCCTATTCCCGCAGCCTTGGAGCAAGGCAACTCGAGCCCTGAACAACTACGCGCCGACGCCCGGAACTGGGGGGCCGAACTCTTGCAGGCCGGGGTGAATGTTGACCTGGCGCCAGTACTGGATACCGTTCCCAGCCCCGAATTTGCGCCCTCGAACAAGCCCATTGGGGCGTTCAAGCGCGAATACGGCTTCACCCCTGCCGCGGTGTCCGAGCACGGGAACGCGATGGCGGCCGGACTGCGGGACGCGGGGGTGGCGCCCGTGGTCAAGCATTTCCCAGGAATGGGGCGCGTCAGCCTGAACACTGACGTCAGCGCGAACGTCCACGACGCCGAAACCACCCGGACGGATCCGTACCTGATGCCGTTCAAAGCCGCGATCGACGGCGGACTCCGGTGGGTCATGATTTCCAACGCCTATTACGACAAGATCGATCCCGACCATGTGGCCCCGTTTTCGTCGGTGATCATGCGCACCATGTTGCGGACGGACGCGGGGTTCACCGGCATCATCGTGTCCGATGACCTTTGCAACGCCGTGCAGCTGTCGCCCTGGAGCATGGGGGATAGGGCAACGAACTTCATCGGGGCGGGCGGCACCATGGTTCTGTGCGCAGACACGGCTTCAGTTCCGGCGATGTACGCCCAGGTCCTGCAACGTGCGCAGACCGATCCTGAATTCCGCAAATCAGTCGATGCCGCTGCTTTGACTGTGCTTCAAGTCAAGGCGGGGCAGTAGCCCCGGTTACGGGCCCGGGCGGACATGAAAAAATCCCCGGTTTCCGGACGATTCACCACTTGGGTGGTTCGTCCGGAAACCGGGGATCTTCGTTGTTAAGGCCTAGAGCACGTCCGAAAGGAAGCCCTTCAGGCGATCGGTCCGCGGCTCGGTGAAGAGTTGTTCCGGCGATCCGGTCTCTACGACGACGCCTGCGTCCATGAACGTCACGGTGTCGGACACGTTCCTTGAGAAGCCCATTTCGTGGGTTACCACCACCATGGTCATGCCGCCCTTGGCCAGCTCGGTCATGAGCGCGAGAACGCCCTTGACCAATTCAGGGTCCAGGGCCGAAGTTGCTTCGTCGAAGAACATCACCTCGGGCTTCATGGCGAGCGCTCGGGCAATGGCCACTCGCTGCTGTTGCCCGCCTGAGAGGTTGGCTGGCCGGGCGTCAGCTTTGTGCTTGAGTCCTACAAGGTCCAGTTGGGCCAGGGCATCTTCCCGTGCCTGTTCCTTGGACATGCCACGGAGCTTCCGCAGTGCGAGGGAGACATTTTCCGCTACGGTCTTGTGCGGGAACAGGTTGAACTGTTGGAAAACCATGCCGATCCGCCGGCGCAGTTCATCCGGGTTGTCCTTGAGCACCGAACGGCCATCGAGCAAAATGTCACCCTGCTCGGGTTCGATGAGCCGGTTCATGACCCGCAGGAGCGTGGATTTCCCCGAGCCGGACGGGCCGATCACGGAAGCCGTCGTGCCCTTCTCGACGTGCAGGTCGATGCCGCGCAGGACATGGTTGGACCCGAAGGACAAATGGATGTTTTTGGCCGTCAGTGTTCCTGAAGCGAACTCGCTCATGCCTGGGCTCCCTTTCCGACGACGGCGGCCGCCTCGTCCGGTTCTTTCTTTTCCGGTCGCCCCGAACGCAGGCGGCGGTCCAGCCAGTTCACGAAATGCGTAAGCGGAATCGTCATGACCAGGTAGAACAGGCCCGCCGCCACATAGGGGGACAGATTGCCGCTCGTAGACGCAAAGTCCTTGCCGATCTGGAAGACTTCCCGTTCAGAGGCGAGGAGACCCAGGACGAACACAAGGGAGGACTCCTTGATCAGCGCAATGAACTGGTTCACGAGCGCGGGCAGCACGCGGCGTACACCCTGGGGAACCACCACAAGGCGCATGGCAGGGCCGTAGCCGAACCCCAGTGCTCGTGTTGCCTCCAGCTGCCCTTTGTCGACGCTCTGGATGCCCGAGCGGAAGATCTCGCCGATGTACGCCGCCGACATCAGGGACAGAGCCGCGACAGCCAACGGGTACGGGCTTGTTGAGCCCGTCAAATGCCGGATGATGGGTCCGAAACCGAGGCCGATCACGAGGATCGTGAGCACTGCCGGGAGCCCGCGGAGGACATCCGTGTAGATCCTGGCAATCCACCGGGCGACAGGATTCCGGGAGATCCCCATGAGGGCGAGCAACATCCCGAGCAGCGTTCCGATGATGCCGGAGGTGACGGCGAGGACAAGCGTGTTCGGCAAGCCGACCGCGAACATCTTCGGGATGACTTCGCCCATCGCCTTCCAGTCGAGGAAGGTCTCGCCGAGCTGTTTGAGGATTTCCTGGAGATCCATGGAACGCCTGGGTTACTTGGCCGGGATCTGGACGGCCTTGCTGCCCGGCTTCCAGCCCTGCGGGGTCTGCTCCGCCGTCGTCGGGCGGTCCTTGTACCACTCGGCCGTCAACTTGGTCCAGGTACCGTCTGCGATCACGGCGTCAAGGCCGGAGTTGAGGGCATCGAGCAGAGGCTGGTTGTCCTTGTTCACGGCCCAGGCGGTGAAGTTCTGGGTGTTGACGACCTTTTCCGCGATCTTGGTGTTGTCGCCGTCCTTGACCTGGCCGGTTGCCTGCTGCGACGGGGCGACCCAGGCGTCAACCTGGCCGCTCTTCACGTTGGCGTAAACCGTGTTGTAGTCCGGGAAGCGGACGGGCTCAAGCTTGAGCGTGTTGGTGACGTAGTCGTCCTGGACGGTGCCCTGAACGACGCCGATGCGGACGTCGGACTTGAGGTCCGCGAAGCCCTTGATCTTGGAGTCGGACTTGGTCACGACAGCCATGTAGCCGAAGTCGTAGCCATTCGTGAACCCGACCGACTCGCGGCGCTTGTCCGTGGTGGAGATCGAGGAGGATCCGACGTCGAACTGCTTGTTCTTGACCTGGGAGAGCAGCGCCGAGAAGTCAGTGGAGGCGAACTCGACCTTGAGGCCCAGCTTGGCTCCAACCGCGCGCAGCAGCTCGTTGTCATAGCCGGTGAACTTGCCCGAGGGATCGATGAAGATGTTCGGCGGGGCGTCCGAGAGGGTGCCGACGCGCAGCGTGCCGTCGGTGATGAGGCCCAGCTTGGACTTGTCGATCTTGTCCAGCGCGGTGACGTCCTTGGTGGTGTACTTGTCCAGAGTCTTCTGGTCGCTGCCTTGGAGGGCATCGGTCGGCGAGGCGCTGCTGGTGCTGCCCGCTCCGCCACCACACGCGGCCAGGGAGACGGCCAGGATTGCAGCCACGGGGACAGCAGAGAACCACTTCAGGGCTTTGATTTTCATCAAGCAAATCACTTTCATCGGGGAACACGCGTTCGTATCGAGACGGGCGGGGAACGCAGCCAAAGCAGGTTTGGGCCGCAATATCAGTACTCGACCCGCCAAACTTAATTATGTCATCCGCCCATTCAGCGATAAATTGACGGCGATAAGACGTGGGATTCCCGGAAACTCCGAATTAAATTCAAGATCGAATGGAAATTGTGCTTGAAGTGCCGCGCCCCTCAGCCGTCGAGGGGAATTCGTGACTGACGTCCAGCTGGCTTTCAGGCAATAAGCGCCATGTGACGTGCGTCCCATCATGCGGACTCTGGAAAAGCGTCCGGTACGTGGATGGGCGCTCTGAAAGTCCGGCCGCTTTAGAAGTCTCCCCGGCTGGCATCTTCCGGGGGAAGGACCGGCCAATTGCCTTCGATGACGGCTGTCGGTTTGGTCTTGCGCAGGTAGCTCTGGAAATCGGCGGCCTGTGCAGCCGCCCAATCGACCTGGAGGTGGTGCAGCTTGGAAGCGGGCATTTGCAGTTTCGGGAACTTGCCGGCCATGGCATCGAGGACGCGCAGCGTGGCGAGGGCGTCTGCAGCGGAGGTGTGGGCGTTATCGAGGTTCACACCGTACTCCTCGCACAAAGCGGTCAGGGTCCGCTTGCCCTTGCGGTACCGGTCGACCTGTTTGTTCATGACGTAGGGGTCAAGCACGGGGAAACGGCTAAGTTGCGGCACACCGTAGCGGGCGGATTCGGCCGCCAGGACCGTGAAGTCATAGCTGGCGTTGAACGCAATGACCGGCACGCCGTCGTCGAAAAGTTCCTGGAGCGCTGCCGCGAGTTCGCGCGTCACTTCTGCCGCCGGACGGCCCTCGGCCCTCGCCTTTTCCGTGGTGATGCCGTGGATCTCGCTGGCCTCCAGGGGGATCTCCACTCCAGGGTCCGCCAACCATTCGAGTTCCTTGACGATGCCGCCGTCGTCGTCCACTACCGTGACGGAAGCGGTGACGATCCTCGCGGACCGGGAGTTCCGTCCCGTGGTCTCAAGGTCGAACGCGGCGCGGGGGAGGGTGTTCCAGGAGCTCATGCTTCAACGCTACCGGCGCCCTCCGACAAGAACCGGAGCGACACTCCTTCTGCGCCGATCCGGCCGCGCATGCCGATAGGCTGGTGGCATGCGGATGGAGTTTGTGACGGCGGTACTGGCCGTCGTGGATCTCATGCCGCCCGGCGTTGCCGTGTCCTATGGGGATGTTGCCGAGCTTCTGGGCTCAGGCGGTCCCCGGCAGATCGGATCGGTCATGAGCCACCATGGGAGCACAGTGGCTTGGTGGCGCGTACTGCGTGCAAGCGGGGAAGCGCCCCCAGGACTTGAGTCGGAAGCGCTACATCACTACTTGGATGAGGGAACGCCGCTGCACGGCGCCTACGCGGAGTATCTGCGGACCGGCGAGGGCCGCTGGCGGGTTGACCTGTCCCTGGCCCGGTGGGCTCCCACGGACCGCGATTTCGACAGTATCGACGCGATCTCTGAGCAACTCGAGCGTCAGCTCCATAAATTGTCGGTACCCGATGATGAAATGACCGTGTGAGTCCAACACCGACACCTCAAGCAACAACGCAGGATGCAACCCCGGCACAACCGCGGCAGGCACAGTCGCGGCAGGCGCCCGCCCGGTTGCGCCTGCTTCCCCCGCGCGAGGTCCACTACGCAGCGCCGGAGTTGTCAGCCGACCAGGCTGCCGTCGTCGGGCTCCCGCACGGATCCGGGCCGGTCCTGATACCGGGGGCGCCGGGCACCGGAAAATCCACTGTGCTGGTGGAAACCGCCGTCCGCCGGGTTCAGCGTGACGGCGTGGATCCGGAACGGATCCTGATTCTCGCACCCGGCCGGCATGCGGCGTCGGCGTTGCGGGACACCTTTACCGGGCGGCTGGACCGCAGCTTGAGTACGACGCCGGCGCGCACCTGGGCGTCATACGCTTTCGACCTGATCCGGCGGGCCAAGGCCGAGGGCGTGCTGCCGCTGAAGCGGCCGCCCAAATTGCTCTCGGGGCCGGAACAGGACCTCATCATCAAGGAACTGCTGGAGGGGCACGCCCGGCCGGGCTTCGAACTTCCCTGGCCGCAGGACTTGTCGGCCGCGTTGCCAACTCGGGGTTTCCGCCAGGAGATCCGGCAGCTCTTCGACCGGATTATCGAATCCGGCCGCACTGCGGACGACCTCACGTCGCTTGCCTATGAATGCGGCAGACCGGACTGGATCGCTGCCGCAGACCTCTATTCGGAGTACCGGGATGTCCTGGACCTGCGCATGCCGGAGGCCTTTGACCCGGCAGGAATCATTACCGCCGCGCGCCAAATCTTCCAGGACTCGCCCGGGTTCCTGGCGGCAGAGCGGGAGCGGCTGCAGTTGATCCTGGTGGACGACGTCCAAGAGGCAAACCCCGCCGTGTTTGAACTGCTCGCGGACATCGCGGAAGGAAAGGACGTTTTGGTGGCGTCCTCCCCGGACACCGTCGTCCAGGGGTTCCGCGGAGCACGACCGGACCTTGTCGCAGAACTGCCGCGGCTTCTCGGAGGCCTTGCGGGTACCGTGCGGGAGCTTCCGCTATGGCACACCCACCGGCACCTCCCGGACGTCGCAAAAGCGTGGACGGGCGTAGCGGCGCGCATCTCGCAGCGTGCGGGAGGCCAGCTGGCCCGGCGTCTGGACCCACTTCCTGCATCGGCGGAGGAAACTCCTTCCGGAGGTAGCCAGGCCATGGGTCGGGTGGAAGCACATGTCCTTCCGTCCACAGTCCACGAATTGCGCTATGTGGCACAACGCATCCTTGAAGCACAGCTGCGCGAAAACCACGAGTTCGGCGACATCGCAGTAATTGTGCGCAACGGTGGGCAATTGGCGCAGCTCCAGCGCTATCTGAGCGGTCAGGGAATCCCGGTCCGCGTCCCCGTCGCGGACTCGGCTGTCCGCGACGAAGTGGCTGTCCGTCCCCTGCTTGAGGTGTACGGCGTGGTGCTGGATGCCGCCAAGCTGACGCCTGAGTCTGCCGTCTCGCTTCTCACGTCGAGGATCGGCGGGGCTACCGCCATCGAGTTGCGCCGCCTGCGGCAATCCCTGCGCCGGGAGGAACTGTTGGGCGGTGGTGGACGGTCCAGCGATGCGTTGCTGGTTGAAGCGTTGCTGGAGCCCGGGGCACTGGGTTCTTTGGGCATCGAGGGTAGTTCGGCCCGCCGTTTGGCCCGGATGATCGCGGCGGGACGTTCGGCGGCCGCCGAGTCAGGGGCTAACGCGGAGACGGTGTTGTGGGCGTTGTGGCAAGCCACCGGCCTGGCTTCGCGCTGGACGGAAATGGCGCTCGACGGCGGCGCGGCCGGCGCCCGGGCGGACCGGGACCTTGACGCCATGATGGCACTGTTCCACACAGCCGAGCGCTATGTCGACCAACTCCCCGGCTCCGGTCCCGAACAGTTCCTCGAGTATCTGCTCAGCCAGGAACTCCCCATGGACACCCTTGCCGCCAGGGCACAGTTGGAGGAAGCAGTGGAGCTCATGACGCCGGCCAGCGCGGCCGGGCGGGAGTGGGCCGTGGTCATCGTGGCGGGTCTGCAGGAGGGCGTCTGGCCCAATACGAGGCTCCGTGGTGAACTCCTCGGGAGTACTTTGTTCGCCGATGCCGTGGAGCATGGAGTCGAACATGCCTTGCAACGCGGGCCCCTCAGCAGGCTGCGGGATATCCGCTACGACGAACTGCGCAGCTTCTCCACAGCCGTTTCGCGGGCCCGGGAAGTCCTCATCTGCACCGCGGTTTCTTCCGAAGACGAGCAGCAGTCTGCCTTTCTCGACTATGTGGCCCCTCTGGAACCGGGACAGTACCAACGTGAGTACACACCGGTTGGCAGGCCCATGACCCTGCGTGCCTTGGTGGCCGAGCTGAGGCAGCGCGTTCAGCCGGACGACGCCGCGCTCGCCCGCCCGGGCGTCGCCGCGGACGCCGCGGAAGCTGCTCGCGTGCTGGCACACCTTGCCACCGCACAGCCCGCCGTGCCGGGCGCGCATCCGGATTCCTGGTGGGGACTGGCACCGCTTAGCAGCGAGGCACCGGTGGTCCCGGCGGAAGGCACGGTGTTCGTTTCTCCCTCGAAGGTGGAAACTGTGCACAAATCGCCGTTGGATTGGTTTGTCCAGGCGGCCGGTGGCGAAGCCGCTACCGACTTTGCCCGCAGCCTGGGCACCTTGGTCCATACGATTGCCCAGGAGTTGCCCGATGCTTCCGGCGCGGAATATGTCACGGAGCTCGTGCGTCGCTGGCCGACCCTGGGCATGAAGGACAACTGGGAGGGCAGGCTGGACTTCCAACGGGCAGAGCAGATGGTCCGGAAACTCGCCCAATACGTCCTTGTCATGCGGAGCGAAGGCCGAAATCTGGCCGGGGTCGAAGTGGACTTCGAGGTTCCCCTTCCGGAGGTGCGTCTGGGCCACGTTGCCGAGGATTCCGATGTTGTCCGGAACGCCGTGCTCCGGGGACAAGTGGATCGTTTGGAAATAGATGCTGAGGGCAGGCTGGTGATTGTCGACCTCAAGACGGGCAAACGCCAGCCGGGCAAAGCCGAACTGGCCAGGCACCCCCAACTCGGTGCGTATCAGGCGGCGGTACTGCACGGGGCGTTCCAGGATCTGCCTGTTCCGGGGCTTGTTCCCGGCGGTGCCGTGCTGGCACAGCTGGGGACCAAGACAAAAACGCCTGCGGTCCAAGTGCAGGAGCCCCTGGACCCGGGAGATAACTGGGCACAGGACCTTGTCAGCGAGGCCGCCGTGCTCATGGCCGGAGCAAGCTTCGAAGCACGTCACGATCCCTCGAAAGGCAGCCATGGAGGCCACGGCTGCCGACTGCCCGATATTTGCCCATTGTGCGCCAGGGGAAAGCAGGTCACGGAATGACCGTCCAGACACTCGCGGGAATTGAGGCCGGAGACGCCGCCGAAGATGCCGCGGTCCTGCCGGAACCTCGATTTTCGCCCGGCGAATTGGCCGATATCCTCGGCGAGCGGAACCGTCCCACGGACGAACAATCCGCGATTATTGCGTCACCGTTGACCCCCCGGCTAGTCATCGCCGGCGCCGGATCGGGGAAAACCGCAACCATGGCGGACCGTGTGGTGTGGCTCGTCGCGAACGGATGGGTTCGCCCCGAAGAGGTCCTTGGCGTCACCTTCACCCGTAAAGCCGCAGGGGAGCTGGCCAGCCGTATCCGCGCGAAATTGGCCACCCTGCAGCGCATCGCATCCTCGGACAACGGGGAGTACGGCTTCCCGGAGGGGGTTGCAGGCTCCGACGAGCTTGAACCCAAAGTGTCTACCTACCACTCCTACGCCAGCGGGATCGTATCCGACTACGGCCTGCGCCTGGGCATCGAGCGCGATGTGGTGTTGCTCGGCGGCGCCCAGGCCTGGCAGCTCGCGAGTGAAGTGGTCGAAGCGTACGACGGCGACTATGAGCACTTCACCGCTGCCAAGTCCACGTTGGTCAACGCCGTGATGCAGTTGGCCGGCGAGTGCGCCGAACACTTGCGAGAACCGGCCGAGGTTCAGCGCTGGTTGATGGACCGGGTGTCCGAGTTCGCCCAATTGCCCTATGTGTCCGCCGCGAAAAAGAACCCGAGCCAAGCTGCCGGTGATCTCGGCGCCATGTTGCGTACCAGGGCCAGCGTCGCGGACATGGTGGGGCGCTACCAAGAGGCCAAGAGGAATCGCGGCGTCCTCGACTTCGGCGATCTCGTTGCGCTCGCCGCGAAGATCGCCCAGGACATACCGTTGGCGGCTGCCACCGAACGGGCCCGCTACAAGGTGGTGCTGTTGGATGAATTCCAGGACACCTCGCACGCGCAACTGGTCCTGTTCTCCCGCCTGTTCGGGGGAGGGCACGCTGTGACGGCGGTGGGGGATCCGAACCAGTCCATCTACGGGTTCAGGGGTGCTTCCGCCGGCCAACTGTTCCACTTTGTCCAGGAATTTCCCGTCCGGGTGGAAGACGGTTTTGGAACGGCATCACTTACAACTGCACCCACCTCGTACCTGACCACTGCGTGGCGGAACGGGCGCAACATCCTGGCCGCCGCAAACGTCATTTCCGCCCCTCTGAACAAGGCCGCCGCGAATGACGGAGCCCCGGGCTCCAGGGCCGACGACGGTTCCGTCGCAGTGCCTCCGCTGCAGCCGAGCCCGGCAGCCGTGGACGGCAACGTCGTTCTCGGACGATTTGCCACCGACGAAGACGAAGCCGCAGCGATTGGGCGGGACGTCCGGCGCTACCGGCGCACAGTCTTTGAAACCGCGGCCGACGGTACGCCGGTTTCTCCCACCATGGCAGTGCTTTGCCGCCGTCGGGCACAGATGGAATGCTTGCGGCGGGAATTCGAGGTCCAAGGAATTCCGTACGAAATAGTCGGACTCGGTGGGCTCCTCGACACCCCTGAAGTAGTGGATCTTGTGGCTGCGCTCCGGGTTCTCGCAGATCCCGGCCGTTCCGATGCCCTGATGCGTTTGCTGGCAGGCGCCCGGTGGCGTATCGGAACTGCAGATCTGATGGCATTCCGCGACTGGTCCCAGTTCCTTGCCCGGCGGCGATCCCAAGGCGGTGCGGGAGACAGCGGCACTGCAGACGATGCGTCAAACGCGGACGAAAGCCCGATGGAGACCGTCGTGGAGAGCGACATTACTGATGCGGCCAGCCTCGTGGAAGCGCTGGACTTCCTGCCACGCCCAGGGTGGACTTCCGGCCATGGACGCTCCCTGAGCCCGGCGGCCTTGGACCGTCTTGGCCGGCTGTCTGCGGAGCTTCGGAACCTGCGGGGGTTCATGGGAGACGATCTGACCACGCTGATTGGCGAGGTGGAACGTGCCATGCTGCTGGACATTGAGGTCGCTGCCAAGCCCGGGACGAGCATCCACCAGGCCCGCCGGAACCTGGACGCATTCCATGATGCCGCGGCGGGTTTCCTGCGGACTTCGCAGCGGGTTGATCTCCTGGCCTTCCTGGGGTGGCTTGAAGCGGCCGCGTCAGAAGAAGGCGGACTGGACATGGCGGACGCCGAGGTGAACCACGAGGCCGTGCAGTTACTGACAGTTCACGCCTCCAAAGGCTTGGAATGGGACGTTGTCTTCGTCCCCGGCCTCAACGCCGGGGCCTTCCCGAGCAACCGGGACTCCCGGTGGAGCAGCGGCACCGCGGCCCTGCCATGGCCCCTTCGTGGCGACCGGGCGGATCTCCCTCAATGGGATCTGGACCAGCCGGACCAAAAGGGCTGGCTGGACGCCGAAAAGGACTTCAAATCGGAAGTCCAGCACCACGGCGAAGCCGAAGAGCGGCGACTCGCCTACGTTGCCTATACTCGCGCAAAGTTCGTCCTGTGGGCCTCGAGCGCCGCGTGGAATGGCTCGCGGGCAGGCATTGCCGAGACGTCACCTTTCCTCGCTGAGCTGGCCTGCCTCGCCGGTGATGCAGGAGACAACGACCGGGGAGCATCGGCCGCAGCCATTCACCCGCAGTCCCTCAGCGAAGACGCGCTGCCCACTGAGAGCCCCTTGACAGTCGGCACGGAGGTGGCGATCTTCCCCTATGATCCGCTCGAAGGTCCCAGCGACCCTCGCACAGGGGAACGGCTCCGCTTGGTACCTGGGCGGCGGGCCGCCATGGAGGCGGCAGCAACACGGGTCCGGGACGCCGTCGAGGGACTGCGGACGGATTCGCCGCTCGTCATCGATGCCTCGCGGACCTCCCTCCGCGGTGCCGCAGCGGGCTGGGCCGCCGAAGCGGAGTTGTTGTTGGAACGGCAGTTGCGGCGGAAGCCCGTCCAGGACGTCCATTTGCCCGGACACATCTCGGCATCGATGTTCGTCGACCTGGGAGACGACCCCACGGCGGTCCTGGCCCAGCTCCGGCGCCCGGTGCCCCGGCAACCCGGGATCTCGGCACGCAAAGGCACCGCCTTCCATTCCTGGGTGGAGGAATACTACGGAACCACCGGGATGCTGGATATCGACGAAGCCCCCGGCTCTGACTCCCACATCGACGAAGCCTACGGACTTGACGACATGGTGGCGACGTTTAGCAATTCTGAATGGGCGCACCGGTCCCCGGCGTTCGTCGAAGTTCCCGTGGAAACAAGGATCGCGGACGTCGTGGTGCGCGGACGGATTGACGCGGTTTTCCGCGGCGCGGACGGCACATGGGAACTGGTGGACTGGAAAACGGGCAAGCGCCCGGCCGGCAGGCAACTCAAGACCCGCGCCGTGCAACTGGCCGTCTACCGCCTGGCATGGGCGCGCCTCAAGGGTGTGCCGTTGGAGCACGTCAGTGCAGCGTTCTACTACGTTGCCGATGACGCTGTTGTGAGGCCCCATGACCTGGGCACGGTCGCGGAACTGGAGAAGATCATCGCTTCCGCGCTGGGTAGCCGAAACCGGTAGGCAGCCGAAACCACGGCAGCCAAGCCGGGAAGGACTAGTGGTCCTTGGCGTCCTGGAGCGGCGCGGGCTCCACTATCTGGAGGGCCGTCGTCGAGGTGTCGTCAGCTTCGGACGACGCCTCCGGAGTCGGCTCGGTCCCGTCTCCTGAATCTCCCGAAGGCTCCGGGATAGCTGTAACGCTCACCGTGGGCTTCGCGGAGTCGCCCTCCGGGGCCTTCTCTTCCGAAGCCATAACGACTGCCGGTGCTGCCAGCCCTTCCGCGGCGGCAAGTTCCGCAGCTGCAAGTTCCGCAGCAGCCGCCTCGGCCTCGTCGGCCGCCAACGCGTTTTGCTCCTCGATGTCGTCGGCGAGGGATTTGAGCATCGCCTCGGCTTCTGCCGTCATGTCACTGTGACCGGCTGCCAAGGCCTTGACGAGATACTGGGCCAAGGCGAATTCGGCAAGAAGTGCCGAGCGTCGCAGCAAGTGGCTGTCCGGCGTATCCCGCCGGGCTTCCGTGTAGTGCCGGAGGACGGACTCCACGAAGCGCTGTTCGTTTGACGCCACGAGCCAGGCGAAGTCATCGGCAGGATCACCGATGCGCAGATCGGTCCACCCCGTCACGGCCGTCACGCTGTCGCCGTCGACCAGCAGATTGTCTTCATGGAGGTCGCCGTGGACCACACACGGGTTGAAGCGCCACAGCGCCACGTCCTCGAGTGCGTGCTCCCAGCGACGCAACAGCGCGGGCGGAATCTTGCCCGTTGTGGCGGCCTGGTCCAGCTCGTTCAACTTGCGCTGGCGGAATTCGTTGGCCGTGTAGCTGGGAAGATCGGCGTTGTTGACGAGGGATTGGGGGAGGTCGTGGACTGCGGCCAGCGCCGCACCGATCTCCTTGGCCAAGGCATCACTGCAGGTGGACAACTCTTCGATGCTGCGCGTGGCCCCCGCCAAATGGGCGTAAACAAAGGTGCTCAGTGCACCTTGGCGAACGGTTCCGGCCACAGTGGGCATCAGAAAGGGCAGCTCGGCCCGGATGGCCGGAGCGAAAGCCCGCAGAATCATGAATTCGGTTTCCAACCGGGCGCTGGCTTCCGGATGGCGCGGCGAACGGACACGCCACCGTTTGCCCTCGGAATCCAGCAGAAGCGCCGAGTCGAAATCGGCAGCATCATCCGGGGCGGAGGCGGCAGCCATCGGCGTCAGGCCGGGCACCGCCGCAGTAGCTACAGCGGCCAGTTCGAACGGTGTTCTTCTCACGTCTTCCACGGTAGATTGACAAGCGCCTCTGGCAGCGATGCAGTGCGGCGAGTCTTGAGATCCGCTGGAAAACAGGATCCAGGGGCGTACATCGCTGAAAGATCCAAATGTCAATTGTCGGTGCGAGTCAGTACGGTAGGTACATGAGTTTCACCGAGTTCCAGGCGCCGGCAAACCACCTTATAGATACCGTTCTTCCAGTGCGCCCTGCCATGGTTGACCGCGGATCTGCCGAACGCCTGAAACCGGGCATGCTTGACGAAGTGATCTCCTCAGGATCGGCCAAGGCCATGGTGGTGTCGCAGCGTCAGGCCCTCGTGATGGGTGACAAGCTGTGGCTGGGCGACGCCGCGCCGCTCTTCGAAAACCTTAAAGCCGCTGGCGGACCGCTCACCGTGGTTTATCTCGGCCGGACCCTCGCTGCTTCCTCGGTCCCGGAGCAAACACCGATCGTCCTCTTCGTTCCGACTGAGCCGGTTTCGCCTGGAGCCGCGGGCCTTCCTGCCTCCGGGTCCTGGGCGGGATTCCGGGAGGTCGCCGCGCGCCTCGGTGCCATGGACACAGCCTTGTTTGTTGAGGCCAGCGCGATTTCCAATTGGCATGCCACCCATACCCACTGCCCGCAGTGTGGAACTCCCACGGAAATCGAAGCCGGCGGCTGGGTCCGGCGTTGCCCGCGGGACAAATCGGAGCACTATCCAAGGACCGATCCGGCCATCATCGTCACCGTGGTCGGTTCCGACGGCAGGCTTCTCCTGGGTGGAGGTGGGCCGCTTGACGCCAAGAACTACTCCACGCTCGCCGGCTTCGTTGAGCCAGGGGAATCGCTTGAACAGGCCGTGGTTCGCGAAATCGGGGAAGAAGTAGGTGTGCGGGTCACCGCTTGCCAGTACCTTGGCTCGCAGTCGTGGCCGTTTCCGGCCTCGCTTATGCTCGGGTTCACCGCAACAACGGACGACGTCGAGGCCCGGCCCGACGGCGTCGAGGTCACCCGGGCGCGCTGGTTCAGCCGCGCGGAACTCCAGGCAGCCGTGCTCAGTGGCGAGATCACGATCTCCACGAGGCTTTCGATTGCACGTTCCCTGATCGAGCACTGGTATGGCGGCCTCATCGAGGACCTCCAGCAGTGACAGAGGGTATTTTCAGCGACACCGTTTCACTCGAGGACCGGATTCTCGGCGGCCTTGACGCCGAGCAACGGGAAGTCGCCAGCAACCTTACTGGTCCCATGTGCGTCCTCGCGGGAGCGGGTACGGGAAAAACCCGGGCCATTACACACCGCATCGCCTATGGCGTCCACTCCGGCGTTTACAGCCCTCAGCGCCTCCTGGCCGTCACCTTCACATCCCGGGCCGCCGCCGAGATGCGCAGCCGGCTGCGGGATCTCGGCGTCGGTAACGTCCAAGCCCGCACCTTCCACGCCGCTGCACTCAGGCAATTGCAGTTCTTCTGGCCGCAGGCGGTCGGTGGCGTCCTGCCAAACTTGCTGGACCACAAGGCGAACATGATCGCCGAAGCCGCGCGGCGGCTCCGGCTGAGCACCGACCGCGCTTCAATCCGCGACCTTGCGGCGGAGATCGAGTGGGCCAAGGTTTCCATGCTGACGCCGGCCAACTACCTTGAGAACGCGCACGGCCGCGGCACTCCAGGAGGTTTCGACCTCACCGCCGTCGCGCGGGTCTTCCAGTCGTACGAGGACGTGAAGACGGACCGCAACGTGATCGACTTCGAGGACGTCTTGTTGATCACGGTAGGCATCCTTCAGGAGGACCCGAAAGTGGCAGCCACGGTCCGCGAGCAGTACCGGCACTTTGTGGTGGACGAGTACCAGGACGTTTCTCCGCTGCAGCAGAGGCTTCTTGAGCTGTGGCTTGGCGGCCGCGACGAACTCTGCGTGGTGGGTGACTCCAGCCAGACCATCTACTCCTTCACGGGCGCCTCTCCCAAGCACCTCCTTGGATTCAAGGGCCATTACCCTTCGGCGACGGTCGTCAAACTCGTTCGCGACTACCGTTCCACGCCTCAAGTGGTGAAGCTCGCCAACGACCTCCTCGGATCCCGCCGCAGTGGTGGAACGGTTGCCGACGCAGCCTGGGCCAAGCCCCTGCAGTTGGTGGCCCAGCGCCCGGCCGGACCAGAGCCGCGGTTCATGGAATGCCCCGACGACGAGGCCGAGGCGGCGGTGGTCGCAGGCAGGATCCGGGAATTGATCGACGCCGGCACCAAGGCGAGCGAGATTGCCGTGCTGTTCCGCACCAACGGCCAATCGGAAGCGTACGAACAAGCCCTTGCTTCGGCGGGTATCGGCTACCAACTGCGGGGCGGTGAGCGGTTCTTCGCGCGCAAGGAAGTCCGGGACGCCATCCTGCAGTTGCGCGCCGCCACGCGGGCGGTAGCCGAGGATTCCGCCAAGGAGGCGCTCGGCCAATTGGTCCGGGACATCGTGGCTTCGCTCGGTTATACGGATGCCGCCCCACATAGCGGGGGCGCACTCCGCGAACGCTGGGAGTCGCTGGCCGCGCTCGTGGCCCTCGCGGATGAACTCGCCATTAGCCGCGGGCCGGAATTCACTTTGATGGAATTCGTCAACGAGCTCCAGGAACGTTCGGTGGCCCAGCACGCCCCGACAGTCCAGGGCGTGACCCTCGCATCGCTGCACGCAGCGAAGGGCCTGGAATGGGACGCCGTGTTCCTGGTGGGCTTGAGCGAGGGACTTATGCCTATTTCCTTCGCCGACACTCCCGAAAGCGTGGACGAGGAACGCCGCCTCCTCTACGTCGGGATCACGCGGGCACGCGAGCACTTGAACCTGTCCTGGTCCACGGCCCGCACGCCTGGTGGACGTGCCAACCGCAAGCCTTCGCGCTTCCTCGACGGGCTCCGCCCCGACTCGGTGCTCGGAGCCAGCGCGCGCAGCCGCCCCACGCCACGGCGCAAGGCGGCAGCACCGGCGTCGTGCAGGGTCTGCGGCACGATGCTCGCCACTGGCGCCGAACGCAAAGTGGGTCGCTGCAGCCAGTGCCCGCCTACCTACGAGGACCAGACCTTTGAGGCTTTGCGGCAATGGCGCAAGGAGGAGGCCCTGAGCAACGAAGTTCCCGCCTATGTGGTCTTCACGGACGCGACATTGACGGCCATCGCCGAGGCCCGGCCGGAGTCCCTTGAGGAACTGGCGAAACTCGCCGGTGTCGGACCTTCCAAACTGGAAAAGTACGGCGAAGCCGTGCTGGCAGTTCTGGTCGAGAACGGGTCTGCCTAGTGCCGCGGATCGCGGGACAGTCGGCTTTGCCGCTGACAACCGACGACGGCGCGCCCGTCGTCGTTCGCCGCTCGGCCCGCCGCCGTCGTACCGTGGCGGCTTTCTGGGAGGACGGGAACGCCGTTGTGGCGATCCCTGCCCACTTCACGAAGGCACAAGAAAACGAATGGGTCCGGCGGATGCTGGACAAGCTCAAGCGCCAAGGGCAGAGAGGCGCCCAGGGCGCCGGCAGGCGGAGACCCGCGAGCGACGCAGCCCTTGCCGGCCATGCCGCGGAATTGTCCTCAAGGTATCTGGGCGGGCGTGCCACCCCGACGTCGGTCCGCTGGGTCAGCAACCAGAAGTCACGGTGGGGCTCGGCAACTCCGGCGGACGGGACCATCCGGCTTTCGGACAAGCTCCAGTCGATGCCGCAATGGGTGATCGACTACGTGTTGCTCCACGAACTCGCGCACTTGCTCGTGGCCGGGCACAACGCCGCGTTTTGGCGCTTGCTGGAGGCGTACCCCGAAACACAGCGGGCGAAGGCCTTCCTGGAGGGCGTCGCCTTTGCGACGTCCCGTGGGCTTGGACCGGATGAAGAAGGCGCCGGCGCTCCAGCCGGAAGCTGGGACGCCGACGCCGACTAGGCGTTCGAGGAGCCGCTAAGCTTTCGGCCCGCCCGGCTCCGTGTTGTCAGGGGAGTCTCCGTCTTCAGGCTTACGAGCCTCCGGGCTCCCCTCTGTGTTCTCCTCATCCTTCGGAGCGTCGTAGCCACCTTGAAGGAGCTTCTGCAGCGCATCGTCCACTTCGGTGTCGCTGGCTTCAGCCAGGCGGCGCCGTTCGGTGAAGCCCGCCGGGTCGTCGAGGTCATGCGCCGTCGGGAGCAAATCGGGGTGCTGCCAGATGGCATCGCGCCCGGCGATTCCCCGCTCGTCCTTCAGTGCAGCCCACAGCGTGGCGGCTTCGCGCAGGCGTCGCGGACGCAGCTCGAGTCCCACCAGCGACGAGAACGCGTGTTCAGCGGGTCCTCCAGTGGCGCGGCGCCTCCGCACCGTCTCGCGGAGTGCGACGGCGGATGGCAGCACGTTCTCGGTGGCGGCAGCCGTGAGTTCGTCCACCCAGCCCTCAACCAGCGCCAGTGCGGTTTCGAGTTTCTCCAGTGCAGCCGATTGTTCGGGAGTGCGCTCGGGCGTGAACACCCCCTGGGAGAGGGCTTCTTGAATGCCCTCGGGGTTGCCGGGATCCAGGTCCCGGGCGAGGTCCTCTACGCGGGACAAGTCGATGTGGATGCCCCGGGCATAAGCTTCGATCGCTCCGAGGAGATGGCCGCGCAGCCATGGAACCTGCACGAAGAGCCGGGCATGCGCGGCTTCGCGGACGGCGAGGAACAGCCGGACGTCATTCTCAGGGACACTCAGGCCTTCGCCGAACTTCGCCACATTGGCCGGTAGCAATGCCATCTCGAGATCAGCCAGTGGAACGCCGATGTCGGTGGAGCTGACCACCTCGGCGGACAAGGCCCCGATGGCCTGGCCCAGCTGCATGCCGAAGATTGCCCCGCCCATGTTCTGCAACATGGACGAGGTGCCACCCATCATGGCCTTCATTTCTTCCGGCATTTGCTGGGTCAGTGCGTCCGACAGGGCGTTGGCGATGCTGTTGGCCACCGGCTCCGTGAGCCGTTTCCACGTAGCGAGGGTAGCTTCCACCCATTCAGCGCGGGACCACGCGCGGCCGATGAGGCCCGTTGCCTGAAGATCGGTGACCGGATCCAACCAGAGTTCCGCGAGCCGGAGCGCCTCGTCGACTTCGCGGGTCTGTACGGCATTCACCGACGGATCCGTGCCGGCAGCGGCGACACGGCGTGCATTCTCGTGGGCGAGCTGCCAATTGACGGGACCCTCTGAAGTGGAGCTCATCATGGCCTGCACCTGGGCGAACATTTGCTGCAGCATGTTGGGGTCGTTCGGCAGCCCTGCGGCCTTTGCCAATTCGGCGGGGTCGATATTGCCCATGCCTTGCCCGCCCATCAGGTTCTTCAGCATTTCTGCCAAGGGATCCACGGGTGAATCGTCTCCGTTGGGAGGGGTATTGGGGTTGGAGGTCATGGTGCCGCCGATCGTCGGTGTGACTGGTGATCACTTTCAAGGTACCGCGATGCCCCGGGGCTGTCTGCCTCAGGAACGCGTCGTTCGCTCTAGGCAAAGCACCTCACGCGGGCACAGCAAAGTAGGGTGGATCGTTGGTATGTTTACTGGCCTCCACCATGAGGGGGTCGAAACGGTAGCGCTAGGCACACGGTTCCCGGCGCGGAGAGGTCTTCCATTGACTAGTTTGCCGAGCCCCGGAGCTGCCGGGGAACCCGGACAGCCTCTCGGCCCCTCCGACTCCCCGGACGCCCCGACGTCGCAAGGCCATTCCCCGGAGCCGGACACGGCACAAACGAGGGAGCCAGGCGAGGACCCGGGGGAGGAACCGCCCCACGCACCCCAACCGGTACGGCGCCGTGACGGCCGGTACGTCGCGATGCTCGTCTCCGGCGCCCTGACCATTGTGTTGGGAATCGCCGCGGCTGTCCTTCCTGTTCCTTACGTCGTGGAATCTCCCGGACCGACGTTCAACACCTTGGGCACGGACCACGACAAGCCGGTCATTAGCATCTCCGGGCACGCGACGTATCCTGCCAAAGGAAATCTGGACCTGACCACCGTCTACATCAACGGCGGCCCCAACGGACCCGTCAACATTTTCGAGGCCTTTCAAGCCTGGCTGGATGGTTCCAAGGCCGTATACCCCGAAGAACTTCTCTATCCCAAGGGCGTCACCAAGCAGCAATCCGAACAGGAAAGCGCGCTTGCCATGACTACCTCCCAAGAGAACGCAGTTGCCTCGGCCCTCAAAGAAGAGAACATTCCCTACGGGCAGAAGCTTGCAGTCGCAGGGTTGTCCGATGGCTCGGCCTCGGCAGGCAAACTCCAAACAGGGGATGTCTTCACGTCGATCAACGGCAAGGCGGTCACGTCCCTGAACGTCGTCCAAACCGCACTGGCCGACGGCGCGGGCGCGCCTGCCGCCGTCGTCGTCGATCGGAACGGCAAGCCTGTGACGGTGAGCATCACTCCGGGCAAGGGCTCGAACGGCAAGTACATCCTGGGCGTACTGCTTCAGTACAAGTTCACCTTCCCGTTCGACGTCAAGATCTCCCTGGACCAGGTGGGCGGACCGAGCGCCGGCATGATGTTCGCACTGGGCATCATCGACAGCATCACCCCGGGCGACCTCACGGGGGGCAAGCATGTGGCCGGCACCGGCACCATTTCGCCGGACGGCACCGTGGGACCCATTGGAGGAATCGCCCAGAAGATGCGCGGAGCCCGCAACGGCGGCGCCACGCTTTTCCTCGCGCCCGCCGCCAATTGCGACGAGGTCGTTGGGCACGTTCCGGACGGGCTGCAGGTAGTCAAAGTGGACACTCTGGCGGACGCAAAATCAGCCGTCGAGCGACTCGCCTCGGGCCAGAATGTGTCCCGCCTCCCGACATGCTCCAACAACTAGACTGATGATGGAACTTAGCTCCACTGCCACTCGTGGCACTAATGACGGCCTCCGCCATTGGCACCCGGCACCGGGGCCGACGAACACACGCACTGATGACCGTTAACTGACGACCAGCGATGAGGTATCGAGTTTGTCCCGTCCAGCCAGCACCAGCCCGCCCGGAAGACCGCAGCGGAGACGGGGTGCACTCACTCCAACTCTGATCATCGTCGCCGTCGCCGTGGTGGGATTCATTTTCTTCGCCAATGTGTGGACAGACGTCCTCTGGTATCAGCAGTTGGGCTTCTTCGAAGTCTATTTCAGGGAGAACCTGGCCCGGATCCTGATCTTCCTCGCCGGCTTCGTCCTCATGTTCGTGCCGGTCTTCTACGCGATCCGCGTTGCCTACCACGCACGGCCCGTTTACGCTCCGGACTCCGAGGTCAGGGACAATCTGAACCGGTACCAGGCGCAACTCGAACCCGTGCGACGCGTGGTCATGATCGGCGTCCCCGTGCTGTTCGGCCTCTTTGCAGGCAGCGCGGCCGCGAGCCAGTGGCAATCGGTGCTTTTGTTCTTCAACCAGGTACCCTTCGGCCAGGCCGATCCCCAGTTTGGCCTGGACATCAGCTTCTATCTCATGACTTTGCCGTTCCTTGGCTTTGTCACGGGTTTCCTCATGAGTGTTGTGGTGATTGCCGGAATCGCGGGAATCCTCACCCACTACCTCTATGGCAGCATCCGGCTCATGGAACGCGGCATCTTCACCAGCCGTGCCGCCCAAATCCACTTGGCCGTGACCGGGGCCGTTTTCCTGCTGCTGCTAGGAGCCAACTTCTGGCTTGACGTCTACAGCACCGTCCAGAACAACGGCGGCCACTGGGCAGGTGCCCTCTACACGGACGTCAACGCCGTGATCCCGACGAAGACCATCCTGGCCGTTGCCGCGGGTCTGGTGGCCATCCTCTTCATTGTGGCCGCCGTGATCGGCCGTTGGCGCCTGCCCGTGATCGGCACGGCCATGCTGATCATCACGTCCATCCTCGCCGGCGGTGTCTATCCCTGGGTCATCCAGCAGTTCCAAGTCCGCCCCTCGGAGCAGACGCTGGAAAACAAGTACATCGACCGCAACATTGCCATGACCCGGTCCGCCTACGGTTTGGACAAGATCAAGGTTTCTCCCTACAACGCCACCACGGACGCCAAGACCGGGGCGCTTGCCAAAGATGCCCAGACGGCCGCCAACATCCGGCTCTTGGACCCGAACCTGGTTTCCTCCGCATTTTCCCAGCTCGAGCAATACCGCCCGTACTACCAGTTCCCCAAGGCCCTGAACGTCGACCGCTACACCGTGGACGGCAAGACCCAGGACACCGTGATCGCTGTCCGCGAATTGAACCAGGACGGGCTGAACGCGAGCCAGCAGACCTGGGTCAACCGGCATATCGTCTACACCCACGGTTACGGCGTCGTCGCCGCCAAGGGCAACACCTTCACTGTTGACGGCAAGCCGGACTTCCTGCTCTCCGGAATACCATCCATGGGTACCCTTGGCAGCGATGCGAGCTACCAACCCCGCATTTACTTCGGTGAAGATTCGCCGGACTACTCGGTGGTCGGTGCCCCGGATGGCGCTGCGCACCGCGAACAGGACCGACCAGCCGGCAAGGACACTTCCACTGAAACGCAGTACACGTTTACCGGCAACGGTGGCCCGAACGTGGGCAACTGGTTCAACCGCCTCCTGTACTCCATCAAGTTCCAGTCCTCGGACCTGCTGCTGTCTGACGGCGTCAACGAGAAGTCCCAGATCCTTTACGACCGCACTCCGCGTGAGCGCGTGCAAAAGGTTGCTCCCTACCTGACGGTGGACGGAAGCGCCTATCCCGCAGTGGTCGACGGCCGGGTGAAGTGGATCGTGGACGGTTACACCACCAGCCAGTACTTCCCCTACTCCCAGCAGCAGCAATTGGGAAACGCCACGGCCGATTCGCAAACGACCTCGGGGCGCACGGCGGCACTGCCGAACAGCACCGTCAACTACATCAGGAACTCGGTCAAGGCCACTGTTGACGCCTATGACGGCTCGGTCACGCTGTACGCCTGGGATGACCAGGACCCCATCCTGAAAGCGTGGGAGAAGATTTTCCCGACCACCGTTAAGCCGTACTCGGAGATGTCCGGACAGCTCATGAGCCACGTCCGTTACCCGGAAGACTTGTTCAAGGTCCAGCGTGAGTTGCTTGGGCGTTACCACGTGACCAATGCGGACAACTTCTACCAGAACAACGATGCGTGGAGCGTTCCGAACGACCCCACGGTCACGGATCCCGTCCGGCAGCCTCCGTTCTACATGTCCCTGCAGATGCCCGACCAGACCAAGCCGGCCTTCCAGCTGACGTCATCCTTCATTCCACAGGTGGTCAACGGCGCTGCCCGGAACATCCTGTACGGGTTCCTCGCTGCCGATTCCGACGCCGGTAGCCAGAAGGGGGTGAAGGCGGACACGTACGGCCAGTTGCGATTACTCCAGTTGCCAACGGATACCCAGGTTCCAGGACCCGGCCAGGCCCAGAACAAGTTCAACTCCGATCCTGAAGTGTCGCGGGAACTCAACCTGCTCAGGCAGGGAGCATCCGATGTACTCAATGGCAACCTTTTGACCTTGCCGGTGGGCGGAGGCCTGCTCTATGTCCAACCGGTCTATCTGAAGTCGACTGGTGAGACGTCTTATCCAACGCTTCAGCGCGTGCTCGTGGCCTTTGGCGACAAGGTGGGCTTTGCGCCCACGCTTGACGGCGCGTTGAAGATCCTCTTCGGGGGCGACTCGGGGGCCTCGGCGGGAGACTCGGCAAATAACGGCCAGACCCCCACTCCGCCGGGGACCACCACGCCACCCGCAACTGCGGATGCACAGGCCCAGCTGAAGGCTGCGCTGGACCAGGCCAACAAGGCCATCCAGGATGGCCAGGCCGCACTGGCCAAGGGCGACTTCGCCGGATACGGTGCCCAGCAGAGCATCCTGTCCGCGGCGATACAGAAAGCGCTCGACGCCGAGTCCCGGCTTGGTGTCACCCCGGCCCCGTCGGCAAGTGCCAGCCCCTCGGCAAGCCCGTCGGCCTCGTCGTCGCCTTCGCCTTCGCCAAGCAAATAGCTGACTCCAGCTGGCCGGTTCCGGCTTAGCTGGAGGTTTTTGGAAGACCGGGCCAGTCCTCACCTGAACTGGTCCGGTCTTTCTTTTTGATCTGGTGGCCCCCGCAGCTTGGCCGCGGGGCAGGGGAGACGGAGGTCACGTCGTTTCGATTTGGCCTGACATTCACCTGCAGGTAAAGTAGTTCTTGCGACGCGGGGTGGAGCAGTTCGGTAGCTCGCTGGGCTCATAACCCAGAGGTCACAGGTTCAAATCCTGTCCCCGCAACTGAAGAAAAGATCCGGCACGGTGGAAACACTGTGCCGGATCTTTTTGTGTACGCCCGGCATGGGCATTTGCTTGGAGGTGTGAGTCCTCTGGAGGAGAAGGTGGTTTAA